>JAPSJG010000012.1 GCA_031178305.1 Sinorhizobium sp. | reverse complement strand
CGACGAGCAGCGGGCCTATCACCATCGAGCCGCCGAGTTCCTGGAGCATCTTGGTTGAGATGGAGGCCGAGTGGAAAGCCGGCATCACCAGCACATTGGCGGTGCCGGAAAGCCGGCAGAACGGGTATTGCTCCATCACCCGTGCGTTGAGCGCGACATCGGCGGCCATCTCGCCGTCATATTCGAAATCGACGCGGCGCCGGTCGAGGATTTTCACCGCCTCGCGGACCCGCTCCGAGCGTTCGCCGGAGGGGTGGCCGAAGGTCGAATAGGCGAGCAGGGCGACGCGCGGCATGTAGCCAAGCCGCTTGGCAAGCCCTGAGGCCTCCTCTGCGATGTCGGCAAGCTCTTCGGCCGTCGGCATGTCGTGCACGGCCGTGTCAGCGACGAGCACGGTGCGGCCGCGGCAGAGCGCGATCGATACGCCGATGACCCGGTGGCCGGGCTTGGCGTCAATGCAGCGGCGTACGTCTTCCAGCGCCGTCGAATAATTGCGTGTCAGACCGGTGACCATGCCGTCCGCGTCGCCGAGTGCCACCATAGAGGCGGCGAAATGGTTGCGGTCGTTATTGATCAGCCGCTGCACATCCCGGAAGAGATAGCCCTTGCGCTGGAGCCGCGCGTAAAGATAGTCGGTGTAGGCGCCGACGCGCTGGGAAAGGCGCGCGTTGACGATCTGGATGCCGGGGCGGTTGAGATCGATGCCCTCCCGCTCTGCGGTCTCGCGCATCTGCTCTTCACGCCCGAGCAGGATGGCGGTGCCGAGCTGCTGGTTTGCATAAGCGACGGCCGAGCGCATCATCTGCACTTCTTCGCCCTCGGCAAAGACGATCCGCTTCGGCTGGCGCCGGACGCGTTCGTAGATTCGCTGAAGCGTCGAGGCGATTGGATCGCGCCGGGCGGAAAGCTGCCGTCCGTAGGCTGCGAGGTCGGTGATCGGCTTGCGCGCGACGCCGGTCTCCATGGCAGCCTTCGCGACAGCGATCGGAATGGCCGAGATCAGGCGGGGATCGAAGGGCACTGGAATGATGTATTGGGATCCGAAACGCGGCCGATTGCCCTGATAGGCGGCAGCGACATCGTCCGGCACATCCTCCTTCGCAAGGCTTGCGAGTGCTTCGGCCGCGGCGATCTTCATCGCGTCATTGATGGTCGAGGCGCGGACATCGAGCGCCCCGCGGAAGATATAGGGGAAACCCAGGACGTTGTTGACCTGGTTCGGATAATCGGAGCGCCCGGTCGCCACGATCGCGTCATCGCGGATCTGGGCGACTTCTTCCGGGGTGATTTCCGGGTCCGGATTGGCCATGGCGAAGATGATCGGCCTTGGCGCCATGGAGCGCACCATATCCGGCGAAAGCGCGCCCTTCGCCGAGAGACCGAAAAAGACGTCGGCGCCCTCGACCGCCTCGACCAGCGTCCGCAGGTCGGTCTCGACCGCATGCGCCGACTTCCACTGATTCATGCCATCGGTACGGCCTTTGTAGATCACGCCCTTGGTATCACAGAGGGTGACGTTTTCCGGATTGAACCCCATCGCCTTGATGAGCTCGATGCAGGCGATGGCGGCAGCACCAGCGCCATTGCAGACGAGCCTCGTCGTCTTGAAGTCCCGGCCCGTCAGCGTCAGCGCATTGATGAGTCCCGCGACGGCGATAATCGCGGTGCCGTGCTGGTCGTCGTGGAAGACAGGAATGTCCATGACCTCGCGCAGCCGCTGCTCGATGATGAAGCAGTCCGGCGCCTTGATGTCCTCGAGATTAATACCGCCGAAGGAGGGGCCGAGGAAGCGCACGCAATTGACGAATTCATCGACATTCTCGGTATCGACTTCGAGGTCGATGGAGTCCACATCGGCGAAACGCTTGAAGAGGACGGATTTGCCTTCCATCACCGGCTTGGAGGCGAGCGCGCCGAGATTGCCGAGGCCGAGGATTGCCGTGCCGTTCGAAATCACAGCAACCATATTGCCGCGGGCCGTATAGTCGTAAGCAGTCTGCGGATCCTCGGCGATCGCTTTGACGGGCACGGCGACGCCGGGCGAATAGGCGAGCGACAGGTCACGCTGGGTCGCCATGGGTTTTGTCGGAGAAATCTCCAGCTTTCCGGGGCGGCCCTGGGAATGGAAGTCGAGCGCTTCCTGGGCGGTTACGCTCGTCATCGCGCGGTCGGACTTGTCGGTGGCTGGCATATTTCCTCAACCTCCTGTGGGCGACCCTCCTGGTCAGCCTCTTTGTTATTGTCGTCTATAAATGCTTGCGGATAGTGTGACATCTCTTTTTTTGGAACAATCATGAATTTCGAGACCGACGCATCGAGCCAAGCGGGCGATGTTCTTTCTGTGTCCGATCTGGCGAGCGAGGAGAGCCGCTCCACTGCCACGCCGATGATCGAGCAGTACATCGCGATCAAGGCGAACAATCCGGATTCGCTCTTGTTCTATCGTATGGGCGATTTTTACGAGCTGTTCTTCCAGGACGCCGTGGAGGCCGCCCGCGCGCTCGGCATCACGCTCACGAAACGCGGCCAACATATGGGCCAGGAAATCCCGATGTGCGGCGTGCCGGTGCATGCCGCCGACGACTATCTGCAGAAGCTGATCGCGCATGGCTACCGCGTCGCCGTCTGCGAACAGGTCGAGGATCCGGCGGAGGCGAAGAAGCGCGGCAACAAATCGGTCGTGCGCCGTGATGTCGTGCGTCTGGTGACGCCCGGCACGATCACAGAGGACAAGCTGCTATCGCCGAGCGAATCGAACTACCTGATGGCGCTTGCCCGCATCAGAAGCGGCTCGGAACCGGCCTATGCGCTTGCCTGGATCGACATCTCCACCGGTATCTTCCGATTAGCGGAAACGGCCGAGAGCCGCCTGCTCGCGGACATCCTGCGGGTCGAGCCGCGCGAACTGATCCTGCCGGACACAATTTTTCATGATCCGGAGCTGCGTGCCGTCTTCGACGTGCTCGGCCGCGTTGCGGTGCCGCAGCCCCCCGTCCTTTTCGACAGCGCGACCGCCGAGGGCCGCATCGCGCGCTATTACGGCGTCAAGACCCTCGATGGTTTCGGAAGCTTCTCGCGGGCCGAACTCGCGGCCGCCTCGGCGGCGATCTCCTATGTCGAGAAGACCCAGATTGCCGAGCGGCCGCCGCTCGGCATTCCCGAAAGAGAAAGCCTCGCCTCGACGCTTTTCATCGATCCGGCGACCCGCGCCAACCTGGAACTGGTGAAGACGCTCTCCGGGCCCCGGGACGGAAGCCTTTTAAAAGCGCTCGACCGGACGGTGACCAGCGGTGGCGCGCGGCTTCTCGCCGAGCGGCTGATGTCGCCTCTGACCGACCCGGAGCGGATCACTGCGCGTCTCGATTCGGTCGAGATCCTGGTCGACCAGCCAAGCTTTGCCATGGATCTCCGTGATGCCCTGCGGCGCGCCCCGGACATGCCGCGCGCCCTCTCACGGCTTGCGCTCGGCCGCGGCGGCCCCCGCGATCTGGGTGCGATGCAGGCGGGGTTGCGGGCCGCCGCGGCCATATCCGCGCTGCTTTCGCGCGCCGAGCTTTCGGCGGAACTCGGGCAAGCGCGAGAGGCGATCGCTGCGCTTCCCGGGGAATTGCTCGGCCGCCTCGATACCATGCTCGCCGAGGAACTGCCGCTTCTGAAGCGCGACGGCGGTTTCCTGCGCGAGGGCGCGAATGCCGAGCTCGACGAGATGCGGGCACTTCGCGATCAGTCGCGCCGGGTCATTGCCGGCCTGCAGCTCAAATATTGCGAGGAGACCGGCGTCAAGTCGCTGAAGATCAAGCACAATAATGTGCTTGGCTATTTCATCGAGGTGACCGCCGGCAATGCCGGCGCGATGATCGATACGGATACGGCGCGCGCCCGCTTCATCCATCGCCAGACGATGGCGAACGCCATGCGTTTCACGACGACCGAGCTTGCGGAGCTCGAAACGAAGATCGCCAATGCCGCCGACCGGGCGCTGGCGATCGAGCTCGAGGCCTTCGAGGCGATGACGCGCGAGGTGGTCGCCCATGCTGAGGCGATCAAGGCGGCGGCGCTCGCGCTGGCGACGATCGATGTCTCGGCGGGATTAGCCGTGCTTGCCGAGGAGCAGAATTATGTCCGCCCGGTTGTCGACCACTCGCGGATGTTCGCGATCGATGGCGGCCGTCATCCGGTCGTCGAGCAGGCGCTCCGGCGCCAGGCGGCAAATCCTTTCGTCGCCAATGGCTGCGACCTGTCGCCGCCGGAGAGCCAGGAGGCCGGCGCGATCTGGCTTCTCACCGGTCCGAACATGGGCGGTAAATCGACCTTCCTGCGCCAGAACGCTCTGATCGCCATTATGGCGCAGATGGGCTCCTTCGTGCCTGCCGCCGCTGCCCACATCGGCGTTGTCGACCGGCTTTTCTCGCGCGTCGGAGCTTCCGACGATCTTGCCCGCGGCCGCTCGACCTTCATGGTCGAGATGGTCGAGACGGCGGCGATCCTCAATCAGGCGACCGACCGATCGCTCGTGATCCTCGATGAAATCGGCCGTGGTACCGCTACCTTCGACGGCCTGTCGATCGCCTGGGCGGCGGTCGAGCACCTGCACGAGGCCAATCGCTGCCGGGGGCTTTTCGCCACCCATTTCCATGAGTTGACGGTGCTTTCCGAAAAGCTCGGGCGACTGTCGAATGCGACGATGCGGGTCAAGGAGTGGGATGGCGACGTGATCTTCCTGCATGAGGTCGGCCCCGGTGCGGCCGATCGCTCCTACGGCATCCAGGTCGCCCGCCTTGCCGGGCTTCCGGCCTCGGTGGTCGCGCGGGCGCGGGACGTGCTCGCCAAGCTCGAAGATGCCGATCGCAAGAACCCGGCCAGTCAGCTGATCGACGATCTGCCGCTCTTCCAGGTAGCGATCCGGCGCGAGGAAGTTCGGGCTTCTGGCCCTTCGAAGGTCGAGGAATCGCTGCGTGCCCTTAATCCGGACGACATGACGCCCCGCGAGGCGCTGGAGGCGCTTTACGCGTTGAGGAAGGACCTCGCCAGTCGCTGATCCAGGCTTGAAAAGACCCACTGATTTTTCCTGTCAATCGACGGGCAAAACGGCTATACAGCGCCGCGTGCTTCTTCACGAAGTCACGCACTACAGCGCCGCGCGTCCGTCAGACGCGCAACGGTCGCTGTAGCAACTTTGAATCGCTGCATGTTTCCTTAAATCGGCTACGATTTAACGAAACATGCAGGAGTGCTTGAAATGCTGCGTGTTCCGGCCTGGCGAGCCACCCGATCCGTGTGGCATGCAGGAGCGCTTGCACATGCAGCGGACCACAGAATCAGTCGGACAGGACGCCTCTCGGCACTTCATGGCCAGCGAACACTCTTTCCCTGAAATCCTCGATGTCGCGAGCCTCCGGGCCAAGTGCGGTTTCATCGCCTCCGCCCATGCCGAGCAGCGCGAACCCATGCGCCGGGCCTTGCTGGCGGCCTTCAAGGAAGCCAATGCAGCCGGACGCGCTAAGGCGCGCGAACTGCTGGCCGTCGACGGCGCAGGGATTAGATGCGCCAAGCGCATTTCATGGCTGCAGGATCAACTGATCACCGTCCTGCATGATTTCACGCTGAACGAGGTCTTCGACGCGGCCAACGCGCCGGCGACGGCCCGCATCGCCGTGACCGCCGTTGGCGGCTATGGCCGCGGCACGCTCGCGCCCGGGTCGGATATCGATCTCCTATTTCTGCTCCCCTCCAAGAAGGCCGTCTGGGCGGAGCCGGCGATCGAATTCATGCTCTATGTACTCTGGGACCTGGGTTTCAAGGTCGGCCACGCGACACGCACGATCGACGAGTGCATCCGACTGTCGCGCGCCGACATGACGATCCGTACGGCGATCCTGGAATGCCGCTACATCTGCGGCTCGAAAGCGCTGGCAGGCGAGCTCGAGGAACGTTTCGACCACGAGATCGTCCGCAATACCGGCCCGGAGTTCATCGCCGCGAAACTTGCCGAACGCGACGAACGCCACCGCAAGGCGGGCGACACTCGATACCTGGTTGAGCCAAACGTGAAGGAGGGGAAGGGCGGCTTGCGCGACCTGCATACGCTCTTCTGGATTGCCAAGTATTTCTACCGGGTCAAGGATTCCGCCGACCTCGTCAAGCTCGGCGTGCTTTCGAGGCAGGAATACAAGCTGTTCCAGAAGTCGGACGATTTCCTCTGGGCGGTGCGCTGCCACATGCATTTCCTCACCGGCAAGGCGGAAGAGCGGCTTTCCTTCGACATCCAGCGCGAGATCGCCGAGGCGCTCGGTTATCACGACCATCCCGGCCTGACGGCGGTCGAGCGCTTCATGAAGCACTATTTCCTCGTGGCCAAGGACGTCGGCGACCTGACCCGCATCTTCTGCGCCGCGCTCGAAGACCAGCAGGCGAAGGACGCCCCGGGGCTTTCCGGCGTGATCAGCCGGTTCAAGCACCGTACGCGCAAGATCGCCGGCACGCTCGACTTCGTCGACGATGGCGGCCGCATCGCGCTTTCGAGCCCGGACGTCTTCAAGCGCGATCCAGTGAACCTGCTGCGCCTGTTCCACATCGCCGACATTCACGTGCTCGAGTTCCATCCGAATGCGTTGAAGCAGGTCACGCGCTCCCTGGGCCTCATTACGCCGCACCTGCGCGAAAACGAGGAGGCCAACCGGCTCTTCCTCTCGATCCTGACGTCGCGGCGCAACCCCGAACTGATCCTGAGACGCATGAACGAGTCGGGCGTCCTCGGCCGCTTCATCCCGGATTTCGGCAAGATCGTGTCAATGATGCAGTTCAACATGTATCACCATTACACGGTGGACGAGCATCTGCTACGCTCGGTCGACGTGCTGTCGCGCATCGAACGGGGCCTGGAGGAGGAGGCGCATCCGCTTACGGCGAAGCTGATGCCGCATGTGGAAGACCGCGAAGCCCTTTACGTCGCGGTGCTGCTTCACGATATCGCCAAGGGCCGTCCCGAGGATCACTCGATCGCCGGCGCAAAGGTGGCCCGCAAGCTCTGCCAGCGCCTGGGACTCTCGCCGAAACAGACCGAAACGGTCGTCTGGCTTGTCGAGGAACATCTGACGATGTCGATGGTCGCGCAGACCCGTGACCTGAACGACCGCAAGACAATCGTAGACTTTGCCGATCGGGTTCAATCGCTCGAGCGGCTGCGGATGCTGCTCATCCTGACGGTCTGCGACATCCGCGCCGTCGGGCCGGGTGTGTGGAACGGCTGGAAGGGGCAATTGCTGCGCACGCTCTACTACGAGACGGAGCTTCTTCTTTCGGGTGGCTTTTCGGAGCTTTCGCGCAAAGAGCGGGCGAAGCACGCTGCGCACATACTCGGCGAAGCGCTCAAGGATTGGCCACGCAAGGAACGCGACGCCTATGTGCGGCTGCACTACCAGCCCTATCTGCTCACCGTACCGCTCGAGGATCAGGTGCGGCACGCCGGCTTCATCCGCGAGGCGGATCGTGCGGGCAAGACATTGGCGACGATGGTGCGCACGCACCAGTTCCACGCCATCACCGAAATCACCGTGCTTTCGCCGGACCACCCCCGCCTGTTGACGGTGATTGCCGGCGCCTGCGCCGCGGCAGGTGCCAACATCGTCGACGCACAGATCCATACGACCTCGGATGGACGGGCACTGGATACGATCCTCGTCAACCGCGAGTTTTCGGTGGACGAGGACGAGACGCGCCGGGCGGCCAGCATCGGCAAACTGATCGAGGACGTGCTATCCGGTCGAAGGCACCTGCCGGAAGTCATCGCCAGCCGTACCAGGGCGAAGAAGCGCAGCAAAGCCTTTACCGTTACGCCTGAGGTGACGATCAGCAATACGCTGTCGAACAAGTTCACGGTCATCGAGGTGGAGGGGCTCGACCGACCGGGTCTTCTCTCTGAGATCACAGCAGTGCTTTCCGACCTCTCGCTCGATATCGCCTCGGCTCATATCACCACCTTCGGCGAGAAGGTGATCGACACGTTCTACGTGACCGACTTGGTTGGTTCGAAGATCACCAGCGAGAGCCGGCAGGTCAACATTGCCGCCCGCCTCAAGGCGGTACTGGCGGGCGAAGTGGACGAAGCGCGCGCGCACATGCCGTCCGGCATCATCGCGCCTGCTCCGGTGCCTCGCTCGTCTCACGCGTCCAGATCGACAAAAGCTGAAACATGAGTCTCGTCAGGAAATTCGCAACTGTCGGTGGCGCTACGCTTGGAAGCCGCATCTTTGGTTTCGTACGGGAAACCTTCATGGCGGCGGCTCTCGGAACCGGTCCGGTGGCCGACGCCTTCAACACGGCCTTCCGCCTGCCGAACACCTTCCGCCGGCTTTTTGCCGAGGGCGCGTTCAATTCCGCCTTCGTGCCGCTCTTTGCCAAGGAGATCGAGGCACGCGGCATGGACGGCGCGCGCCGCTTTGCGGAAGAGGTCTTCGGTGTGCTGTTCACCGTTCTTCTGTTTCTGACCATTGCGATGGAACTGGCGATGCCCTTCATCGTCAGGGAACTGATCGCGCCCGGCTTTGCCGACGATCCGGGAAAATTCGCAAGCACCGTCACCTTTGCCACGATCATGTTTCCCTATCTCGCCTGCATGTCGCTCGGCGCGATGATGGCGGGCATGCTGAACTCGTTGCACCGCTATTTCGCCGCGGCGATCGCGCCGGTGTTCCTGAACGTCCTGCTGATCGGCGTGCTGGCCTATGCCTGGTACAGCGGCCATGACGCCATTGCCGTCGGCTACGGTCTTTCCTGGGGCGTGATGGCCGCGGGTCTGGTTCAGCTCTCGATCGTCTGGGTCGCCGTGCGCAATGCCGGAATGAGGATCGGCTTTCGCCGGCCACGTTTGACGGCCAATGTCCGGCGGCTGCTGGTGCTTGCGCTGCCGGCGGCGATCACCGGCGGCATCACCCAGATCAACCTCCTGATCAACACCAACATCGCTTCGGCGAAAGCGGGTGCCGTCTCGTCCCTCGTCTATGCCGACCGCATTTACCAGCTGCCGCTCGGCGTCGTCGGCATCGCGGTCGCGACCGTGCTTCTGCCGGAGCTTTCGCGCGCACTTCGCGCCGGCAACCTCAACGAGGCGGCGAACCTGCAGAACCGCTCCGTCGAGTTCACGCTCTTCCTGACCTTGCCTGCGGCTGCCGCGCTGCTCGTCATGTCTGAGCCGATCGTCCGGCTGCTCTTCGAGCGCGGCAAGTTCTCTCCGGAATCGACGGTGATCGTCGGTCATATACTGGCGATCTACGGCCTCGGCCTGCCGGCCTTCGTGCTGATCAAGGCCTTTATTCCCGGCTTCTTCGCGCGTGAGGATACCCGCACGCCGATGATCTTCGCCGCCATTTCGGTGGCCGTGAACGTGTCGCTCGCCGTGACGCTGTTTCCCTCGCTCGGAGCAAGCGGCATTGCCACTGCCGAGATCGTCGCCGGCTGGGCGAATGCGCTCCTGCTCTTTTCGACCCTTGTCTGGCGCGGGCATTGGGGCCGCGATATTCCGCTCCTGACCCGGATCCCCCGCCTCGTCGCCGCCGCCGCGATTATGGCGCTCGCGCTCCATTATGCGATCGAATGGCTGGCCTTCCCGCTTTCCTCCGCCGCACCCCTTGCGACGCGTGCCGCGACAGTCTGCGGCCTGGTGCTGGCGGCGATGGCGCTCTATTTCGCCTGCGCCTTCGGGTTTGGTGGCGCAAGCATCGGCATGATCCGCCGTAATATGAAGCGCAGGGCTGCAAGGCAGACGACGGAGCCGGCCGCGATCGACGGCTCCGACACGCCACCAACCTGAGGCGGCCCTTCGCCTGCAAGTGCCGGAACGGATGCAGGCATCGCACGATTCAGCCTCTTGATTGCATAGGGCCCGCCGTGCATAAGCGCGGCGGATATCAGCTGGCCCTCCACAAGCCCGATTGGGGACGACATGAACGAATTCAAGCCGCTCGTATTTTCCGGCGTCCAACCGACCGGCAACCTGCATCTTGGCAACTATCTCGGCGCGATCCGCAAATTCGTCGCCCTGCAGGAGAGCCATGAGTGCATCTATTGTGTCGTCGACCTCCACTCGATCACCGCGCAGCTCGTGCACGAAGACCTGCCTAGCCAGATCCGCTCGATTGCGGCGGCCTTCATCGCCTCGGGTATCGATCCGGAGAAGCATACCGTTTTCAACCAGTCGGCCGTGCCGCAGCATGCGGAACTCGCCTGGGTCTTCAACTGCGTCGCCCGCATCGGCTGGATGAACCGGATGACGCAGTTCAAGGACAAGGCCGGCAAGGACCGCGAGAACGCCTCGCTCGGCCTGCTTGCCTATCCGAGCCTGATGGCGGCCGATATTCTTGTCTACCGCGCGACCCATGTTCCGGTCGGCGACGACCAGAAGCAGCATCTGGAGCTGACCCGCGACATCGCCCAGAAATTCAATATCGATTTCATGGAACATATCCGCCGCGGCGGCTACGGTGTCGACATCATCGTCGGCGAGGAGCCGATCCATGCCTACTTCCCGCCGGTGGAGCCGCTGATCGGCGGTCCGGCGCCGCGCGTCATGTCGCTTCGCGACGGCGCGAAGAAAATGTCGAAATCGGATCCTTCCGATCTGTCGCGCATCAACCTGATGGATGATCCGGAGACGATCGCCAAGAAGATCCGCAAGGCGAAGACCGATCCGGATGCGCTGCCGAGCGAAGTGGAAGGGCTGAAAAGCCGTCCGGAGGCTGAAAACCTGGTGGGCATTTACGCGGCGCTCTCCGACAAGACCAAGGAAGACGTGCTGGCCGAGTTCGGTGGCCAGCAATTTTCGCTCTTCAAGCCTGCTCTCGTCGATCTTGCCGTCAGCGTGCTTGCGCCGATCACCGGCGAGATGCGCCGGCTGATGGACGACACCACGCATATCGACGCGATCCTGCGCACGGGCGGCGAGCGCGCCCGGACGAGAGCGGAAAAGACGATGCGCGAAGTTCGCGAGATCATCGGATTTTTGCAGTAGCCAGCAAAAATGAGGCCTTGCAGGCGGCGTGCGGCGATGTAATGTTCGCCGCATGGTCTCAACCCGACTCTCACGACTGGAAGGTCACCGCCGCAAATTCATGGCGGTGATCGACGACACGCCCGAATGCGGCCGCGCTGTGCATTATGCCGGGATGCGGGCGAAGAATTCCAATGGCGGCCTGGTGCTGCTTTACGTCATCGCCGATGGCGATTTCCAGGAATGGTTGGGCGTCGAGGAGATTATGCGAGCGGAGGCGCGCGAGGAGGCCGAGGCGACGCTCGCCAAGGTTTCTCAGAACGTGCGCGAAACAATCGGCATCGAGCCGGAGATTGTCATTCGCGAAGGAAACGCGACCGATGAGATCCACGCGCTGATCGAAGAGGACAGGGATATCGCCATCCTGGTATTGGCGGCCGGATCGGCAAAGGAAGGTCCCGGGCCGCTTGTGTCGTCGATCGCCGGCAAGGCCGCTGCCTTCCCGATTCCGGTCACCGTCATTCCCGATCTTCTGACCGACGAGGAAATCGACGCGCTCACCTGATCAAGCGTGCAGCGGTTTTGAGATGCCGACATGCATGTGATCGGGAAGCGCTGCGGCGCCATGTGCTCTTGCGGCTTTCGCAGCTTGTCCCTATATTTTTGAACTATTCTAAAGAGCCGGCGAAGACCGCTTGAGGCTCAACGGAGAAAGAGATGTTCATTCAGACCGAAGCCACGCCGAATCCGGCCACCCTCAAGTTCCTGCCGGGCAAGGTGGTGATGGAAAACGGTACGGCCGAATTCCGCGACGAAGAGGAAGCCCGTGCAGGATCGCCGCTCGCTGCGCGGCTCTTTGCGATTCCCGGCATTGCCGGCGTCTATTTCGGCTATGACTTCATCACGGTTACCAAGGAAGGTCAGGAGTGGCAGCACCTGAAGCCCGCTATCCTCGGCTCGATCATGGAGCATTTCATGTCCGGCCAGCCGGTGATGTCCGGTGCCGGCCGGGCCGAGCAAACGGATGAAGAAGGCGAGTTCTACGATGAGGGCGACGAGGCGATCGTCGCGACCATCAAGGAATTGCTCGAGACCCGCGTACGGCCGGCGGTCGCTCAGGATGGTGGCGACATCACCTTCCGCGGCTTCAAGGACGGCACCGTGTTTCTGAACATGAAGGGCGCATGCTCCGGTTGCCCCTCCTCTACGGCGACGCTCCGGCACGGCGTGCAGAACCTGCTGCGCCATTTCGTGCCTGAAGTCGAGTCGGTTGAGTCGGTCTGATCCAGCGGCAAGGCAATGATCGTGGGCCGCTCTTGTCGCCGGGATCGCTAAAGCCGTTCCCGAATGATTGCGGCGCCACCCGTTTTCTGGGATACCACACCACAGCATCCATGGGGGACTGTCAGTCCGGCATGGATGTAGCGGCCTGTGCGAAGTCATGGTTCGCGAGATGCCTACAGCGCCGCGCGTCTTATCAGATGCGCAAAGGTCGGCGTAGCACTTTGAGTTGCTGCATGTCTTTGTCCCTAAATCGAGGTTGATTTAAGGAGACATGCAGTAGGGAGGCGTTAGCAACTTAGCATGTTGGTCCTTGCCATCGATACCTCCGGAACCGGCTGCGCCGCAGCCGTCTGTGACGGTGCGACCGAAGCACTCCTGGCAAGCGCCGGAGAGGATATCGGGCGCGGTCACGCCGAGCGCCTGATGGAATTCATCGACGAGGCGCTCGGTGCTTCCGGCAAACGGCTTGAGGATATCGATCGGATCGCGGTGACCGTCGGTCCGGGTTCGTTCACCGGCATCCGCGTCGGGGTTGCGGCCGCGCGGGGCCTCGCGCTTGCGCTCGGTAAGCCGGCGGTCGGCGTCACCACGCTTCACGTCATCGCGGAAAGAGCGAGGCAGGCCGAACCCGGGCGGCCGGTGCTTGTCGCGATCGATGCGAAGCGCGACGAGGTCTACACCCAGTGCTTCGACGCGCTCGGTGAGCCAGCAGGGCCGGCTGAAGTCCTACCGGCACGCGAGGCGCGCGAGCGCTTGTCCGGGTTCGCTGGAATCGCCTGCGGTTCTGGTGCCCATCTCGTCACAGCTGCCGAGGTGAGCGGCCAAGCAGATCGCATCGACATCGCCATTGTTGCTCGGCTTGGTGCTGCAGCCGATCCAGCTTCGGCCAAGCCGAAGCCGATTTATCTGCGCGGGCCCGATGCGAAACCCCAGGCGGGGTTCGCGGTAACAAGGGCCACTACAGGATAGATCATGTGGTGTTCAGGTGACGGCGTGACGCCGGATGCGCAGAATCGACGACGATGAGTTTGACAGACTATTTCACCCGCCGTGCCGAATTCGATATCTTCCCGCTGGAGGAAGGCGACCTCGCTGCCGCAGCGGCGCTCCACAGCCAACGCTTTGCCCCTGCCTGGACCGATGGCGAAATTCACGCGCTGCTCGCTCAGGACACGGTCTTCGGTTTTGCCGCGCGGCAGACCAGCGGTGGGTTTCGTCCCTCCCTTGGCGGTTTCGTCCTGTCGCGCGCCGCCGCCGGAGAGGCGGAAATCCTGACGATCGGGGTCGATTCGCGTTTCGCCCGTTCCGGGCTCGGCTGGCGGCTGATGCAGGCGGCCATGCGCGAGGCGCTGGTGAAGGGGGCCGATACGCTCTTCCTCGAGGTCGACGAAACGAACGAGGCGGCGATCGGCCTCTACCGCAAACTGGGTTTCCTGAAGGTCGGGGAGCGGCGGGCCTATTACCAGAGGGGTGCCGGCGCACGCTCAGCCGCGCTTGTCATGCGGCTTGATCTTCGCTAGTTGCCTCTCATGCATGTCGCCCGGCAGTGTGCAGCGGTCTTTGGATGACGGCATGCATACTAGCTAAATTGCGTCGCACGGATCTGTTTTACGCGACGCGCTTTGAATGTGACCTCCTGCCGCGTTCGTGCGAATGGGAGTTGTTTCTCGAATGGCGCCGCGTCTCGCGGCATGAGGCCCCTCGATGGTCAACTGGATACGGGTCACGCTCTACGGCATCCTGCTCCTGATCGTCTCGCTTCTCATGGTGCCGATTCAGATCGTTTGCCTTCGGCTTGACCTCAAGCCGCGCCGCTATCTGCCGCGCATTTGGCACCGGCTTGCCTGCCGTTTGCTCGGCATTCGTGTCCGGGTGCACGGGGAACCGGAGCACCGCCGGCCGCTGCTTTTGAGCGCCAACCACGTGTCCTGGAAGGACATTCTGGTCCTGTCGTCGATTGTCGACGTCGTTTTCGTTGCCAAGTCCGACGTCAAGAACTGGCCCATTTTCGGCCTCCTTGCCCGCCTGCAGGCCTCCGTCTTCATCGAGCGCGAGCAGAAACGCACGACGGGCAATCAGGTAAGCGAGATTGGCCGGCGTTTGGCCGGCGGGGAGGTGGTGGTGCTCTTTCCGGAGGGCACCACGTCGGATGGCAATCGCCTGCTCGAAATCAAGACGTCGCTCTTTGGCGCTGCCGCCTCGGCCGTGTCGCAGTCGCCAACCGGCCTCGTCCACGTGCAGCCTGTGGCGATATCCTATACGGGTATCCACGGCATGCCGATGGGCCGCTACTACAGGCCGATAGCGGCTTGGCCCGGTGATATCGGCCTGCTCCCGTCGCTACTCGGTGTTCTCCGGGAAGGGGCACTCGACGTGGATGTCGACTTCGGTGAGACGGTGGACTACGACCGTCGATCCAACCGGAAGGAAGTCAGCCGTGTCGTCGAACAGCGAATCCGTACCATGCTGTCGGAGCGTCTGAGGGGGCGGTCGCCAGCCCGCTCGCAGGCCGCCTAGATCACGATGACTTTAGGTCGGATAGACCTAAAATCATAAACGTGATCGACTCTAAAAGTTGGCGCGGGATGCGGACGGGAAACCGCGCACACTTTCCTCATCCCGCGCGAGAGCCTTGCTGAACTGGCCCCGCCGCCTGCGTTTTTAGAGTTTCGCTGGGCCTCGGCTTGGTCGCCGAACCCGAAAAAGCTTCAACTTTGGGCCGCTTTGCACTAAAGAACGCCGCATGACCCAGGAAACAGCTCTTCTGCCGACATCGCCCGTCGCGGGCGAAGACCACGTGCCGCTGCGCAAGGTCTTCGTCAAGACCTACGGCTGCCAGATGAACGTCTACGATTCCGATCGCATGTCGGATGCGCTCGCGCGCGATGGTTATGTTGCAACGGATGCGGTGGAAGATGCCGATTTCGTGCTCCTCAACACCTGCCATATTCGCGAGAAGGCCGCCGAAAAGGTCTATTCCGAATTGGGGCGGCTGCGCGATTTGAAGAAGGCACGCGCGAACGAAGGCCGCGAGATGGTCATCGGCGTTGCCGGCTGTGTCGCCCAGGCCGAAGGCGATGAAATCCTTCGCCGCGCCCCGGCCGTCGACCTGGTCATTGGTCCGCAGACCTATCATCGCCTGCCCGAAGCCTTGAAGCGGGCCCGCGGCGGCGAGCGCGTCGTCGAGACGGACTATGCGATCGAAGACAAGTTTGACCATCTGCCGAATCCCGACCGGGCGAAAACCCGCGCTCGCGGCGTCACCGCCTTCCTGACCGTCCAGGAAGGCTGCGACAAATTCTGTACCTTCTGCGTGGTTCCCTATACCCGCGGCGCCGAAGTCTCGCGCCCGGTCGCACAAATCCTTGCCGAAGCGGAGAAGCTGGTGGAAGCCGGCGTGCGCGAGATCACGCTGCTCGGCCAGAACGTCAATGCCTGGCATGGTGCCGGCCCGGAGGGCCGCGATTGGGGCCTCGGCGATCTCCTGAGGCGCCTCGGCGAGATCGATGGGCTCGCGCGCCTTCGCTACACCACCAGCCATCCGCGCGATATGGACGACAGCCTGATCGAAGCGCATCGCTCGATGGCGAAACTGATGCCCTATCTGCATCTGCCGGTCCAATCGGGCTCCGACCGCATCCTGAAGGCGATGAACCGCCGACATACGGCAACCGAATATCTCGCCCTCATCGACCGCATCCGAGTCGCACAGCCCGATCTTGCGCTCTCCGGCGATTTCATCGTCGGATTTCCCGGCGAGACCGAGAAGGATTTCGAGGATACGATGCGCCTCGTCGAGTCGGTCGGTTATGCACAGGCCTTCTCGTTCAAGTATTCGAGCCGCCCCGGCACCCCTGGGGCGGAGCTCAAGGATCAGGTTCCCGAGGACGTGAAAGCCAAGCGCTTGGAAAGATTGCAGACTTTGCTTGCCCGCCACCAACGCGACTTCGCCGCGGCCTGCGTCGGAAGGGAGATCGATCTGCTCCTGGAAAAGCCTGGCCGCTTGGCCGGCCAGCTTGTCGGTCGCTCGCCCTGGCTGCAGCCCGTGAATGTTGATGCAAAGCAATCGCAAATCGGTGACATTATCAGGGTACGAATCACCAAGGCCGGCCCGAACAGCCTGTTTGCCGAGATGATCGGATAGCGCAACAGCGAGAATCGCGTTCGATGGGAGCAATTGCGCAGATAAAATGTTAGAACAGTCTGCGGTTGCCATAGGACGCTGCAGACCAAGAGCGAGGAGCCCGAACCGCTTGAACGGACACGAGATGATTTCATCCTCATCGCGCCAATCGAAGACATCCGCGACAGACGCCAATCACTTCGTGCTCACGTTCGAGAACAACCGGTTCGCCAGCGAACTCTTCGGCCAGTTCGACCAGAACCTGAAACTGCTCGAGGAGCGGCTGCGCATTCATGCGAGGCCGCGCGGAAATTCCGTTGCCATCTCCGGCGATGTTGTGGCGACGAACCAGGCACGGCGCGCGCTTGATTACCTCTACGGAAGGCTGCAGAGCGGCGCTACGATCGAGACCTCCGACGTCGAGGGCGCCATCCGCATGGCGGCTGCGGCGGACGACCAGCTGCAACTGCCGACAATGGAGCGCAAGGCCAAGCTGACGATGGCGCAGATCTCGACGCGGAAGAAGACCATCGCCGCGCGCACGCCGATGCAGGATGCCTATATTCGCGCGCTCGATCGGGCCGAGCTCGTCTTCGGCGTCGGCCCGGCCGGTACCGGCAAGACCTATCTTGCCGTCGCCCATGCCGCCCAGCTTCTCGAGCGCGGCGTGATCGACCGCATCATCCTGTCGCGGCCGGCGGTCGAGGCGGGCGAGCGGCTCGGCTTCCTGCCGGGCGACATGAAGGAGAAGGTCGATCCCTATCTCCGGCCGCTTTACGACGCGCTCTACGACATGATGCCCGGCGACAAGGTCGAGCGGGCGATTTCCGCCGGCGTTATCGAAATCGCCCCGCTCGCCTTCATGCGCGGGCGGACCCTCGCCAATGCGGCCGTCATCCTCGATGAGGCGCAGAACACGACATCGATGCAGATGAAGATGTTCCTGACCCGTCTCGGCGAGAATGGCCGCATGATCGTCACGGGCGACCCGAGCCAGGTCGACCTGCCGCGGGGGGTTAAGTCGGGCCTTGTCGAGGCTCTGCAGATATTAAAGGGCGTCGAAGGCGTTTCGGTCATCCGCTTCAAGGACGCCGATGTCGTGCGTCATCCGCTGGTGGCGCGGATCGTCTCGGCTTATGAAAGCCATACGGCCGTCCATGACGAAAGCGAGCAGAGCGATCGCTGACGACCGCACGCCCATGACGATATTGGACATCCAGATCAGCGTCGAGAAAGGGGACTGGCCGTCGGAGGACGAACTCCAGTCCTTTGCCGCACGTGTCCTCGGGGCGGCAGCCGATTTCCTGGCCGAGGAAGAGGGGCAGCCGTTTCCCGGCGAGCCGCCGGAATTGTCGCTGGTCTTCACCGATGATGCGTCGATCCGCGTGATCAATGCGGAGTGGCGCGGGCAGGACAAGCAGACCAATGTCCTGTCCTTTCCGGCCTTTCCGTTGGCGCCGGGCAAGATGCCGGGGCCGATGCTCGGCGACATCGTCGTCGCCTTCGAAACGCTGCGGCGCGAAGCGTCGGAGTTGGAGAAACCTTTCGAGGAGCATCTGACCCATCTTCTCGTCCATGGATTCCTGCACCTTTTCGGGTATGATCACCTCGAAGACCATGAAGCGGAGAGAATGGAGGCTCTGGAGACTCGCATTTTGGCGCGTCTTGGCCTATCTGACCCTTACGGGGACAGAGCCTCGGATTGACAGTTTGGAACAATGAGCGACTTCAAGATACAACCGGTCACGGTTGCGCACGAGGAGGCCGAAGCCTCCGGCGACTCCGACGCGGGCAGTAGTAGTACCGCCGCCCGATCAGAGGGCAACAAAACCGCATCAACTTTCTGGAGCAGGGCCGCGCGCCTGTTGCGCGGGGCAAGCACGTCCAGCCTCCGCAAGGATCTTGCCGACGCGCTGATGACCGATGCCGGCGGCGACACCGCCTTTTCGCCCGAGGAGCGGGCGATGCTCAACAACATCCTGCGCTTTCGCGAGGTGCGGGTCGAGGATGTGATGGTCCCGCGGGCCGACATTGAGGCGGTGGATCAGAGCATCACCATCGGCGAACTCATGGTCCTCTTTGAGGAATCGGGGCGTTCGCGCATGCCGGTCTACAGCGAAGGCTTGGATGACCCGCGTGGCATGGTACACATCCGCGACCTGCTGGCCTATGTGACCAAGCAGGCCCGCAACCGCCGCCGGAACGGGAAGGCGCCGCCTGCTGTGGCAGTGGTCGAAAAGGCGGAAAGGACTTCGCGACCGCCGAAGTCGAATTTCGATCTCTCGCGCGTCGATTTGAACAAGACCGTCGAAGAGGCCGGGATCATTCGCCAGCTCCTGTTCGTGCCGCCGTCCATGCTGGCTTCTGACTTGATGCAGCGCATGCAGGCCGCGCGCATACAGATGGCTCTCGTCATCGACGAATATGGCGGCACGGACGGTCTCGTCTCGCTCGAGGATATCGTCGAGATGGTGGTCGGCGACATCGAGGACGAGCATGACGACGAGGAGGTGATGTTCGCCCGCACGTCCGACGACATTTTCGTGGCGGATGCCCGCGTCGAGCTTGAGGAGATCGCCAAGGCGATCGGATCGGATTTCGACGTGCGCGAGCAGATCGAGGATGTCGACACGCTTGGCGGTCTGGTGTTCGCGTCGCTTGGCCGCATTCCGGTTCGTGGCGAGGTGGTTCAGGCCATTCCCAACTTCGAATTCCAGATACTCGACGCCGATCCGCGCCGCGTCAAACGCGTGCGCATCATGCGCAAGCGTCCGCCGGCGCGTCGGCGGGTGTTGAAGAGTGAAAAGGAGCCCTTGCCCGAGACGTTCATGCCGTCCGGCGGACAGGCCGAGATCCAGCCACCGCCGCCCGTCAAGTGATCGTCGCCATTGCGCTCAGCCCCTGAGGGTTCTTAAATGGAGGTCGATTTAAGGAGACATGCAAAAAGGCTTTGTAGTCAGGGTACCTGATGCCGCGCAAATGCGGCAAAAAACCAATGGAACGGCGGTGCGAACGTATGTGAGCGCATTCGTTCCAACCTAGGGGCTTGCGTCTTCATTCTTCGCCTTCGCCGGTAGCGGCACGTATTCCGGCGGATGGCGGTCTATCTCGCCGCGCAGCGTGATCAGGTCGATGAAATGATCCGCTTGGCGGCGCAGTTCGTCGGCGACCATCGGCGGTTGGGTCGACATGGTCGAAACCACGGAGACCTTGCGTCCCTTGCGCTGCAGCGCTTCCACGAGTGTGGTCAGGTCTCCGTCGCCGGAGAAGATGACGACGTGGTCGACCACGTCCGACTGCTCCATGGCGTCGATCGCGAGCTCGATATCCATATTGCCCTTGATCTTGCGCCGTCCGAGCGCGTCGGTGAACTCCTTGGCGGGTTTGGTGACCACCGTGTAGCCGTTGTAATCCAACCAGTCGATCAAAGGGCGGATCGAGGAGAACTCCAGATCCTCGATGAGCGCCGTGTAGTAATAGGCGCGCAGCAGATATGCGCGTTTCTGAAACGCGCTCAGCAATTTCCGGTAATCGATATCGAAGCCGAGACTCTTCGATGTGGCATAGAGATTGGCGCCATCAATGAAAAGTGCGATTTTTTCGCGGGAATCGAACATTGTGACCCCCTTGTCACTCTATAAAACCCATCGACTGCGCTAGGGCCATCGCCATAGTGGAGTCGAACGCCTGATGACGATATCGTACGCAAGAACGGGAAAACCGATAGCTGCTCCGGCATCAAATTGGCAACTGTGGTTAACTCGGTTCAATCATATCTCAACCGATACGCGAAGTCATCGACGCGATTGCGGTAGCTGATCGATCGCCGCGGCCGCCACGGGACAAGGCGACGCTTTTTTGGAAAACTGCGGCGTTTGATTCGGTTCTTCCGCGCGGTCCGCAGGCCGCGCCGATTGGAGACTAAATGGAAAGACTGGCAGGTAGAATCATACTTCTTTCCGGCGCATCGCGTGCTTTCGTCGGCTTTCTCGCCGGGCTTCTGGCGATGTTCACCCAACCGCCCTTCGGTGTCTTCGCCGCCGCCTTCGTTTCCTTCCCTATTCTCGTCTGGCTGATCGACGGAGTGGCGCCCCACCCGAACGAGGGCTTGCTACGGCGGCTGCTGCCTGCCGCCTCGATCGGCTGGTCTTTCGGCTTCGGCTATTTCCTTGGCGGGCTGTGGTGGCTTGGAAACGCCCTCCTCGTCGAGGCGGATGTCTTCGCCTGGGCCTTGCCGCTCGCGGTTATCGGCCTGCCCGCCTTTCTTGCGCTCTTCTATGCCTTCGCTGTGCTTATCGCCCGCTGCTTCTGGTCCGACGGGGTGGGCCGCATCGCTGCGCTGGCCGTCGGCTTCGGCCTTGCGGAATGGTTGCGCAGCTTCCTTTTCACCGGCTTCCCCTGGAACGCCATCGGCTACGCGGCCATGCCGATGCCGCTGATGATGCAGTCGGCAAGCGTCGTGAACCTCGCGACAATCAATATGTTGGCGGTGTTCGTCTTTGCCGCCCCGGCCCTCGTCGGCACGGGAAGGGGTGCGCGCATCGGCCTCGGCGTCGCCGTCGCACTCTTCGCCGCCCATATCGGCTTCGGCTACTACCGGCTTTCCCTTCCGGCGCCGGTGCCGCCGGAGCCGCCATTGACCGTCCGGCTTGTTCAGCCGGTAATCGACCAGGCGAAGAAGATCGACGACCGCGAGCGCGCGGCGATTTTCGAACAGCATCTCGCCCTTACCGCCGCACCGGCAGAGCCCGAAGGCAAGAGGCCGGACATCGTCGTTTGGCCGGAAACCTCGATTCCCTTCATCCTGACGGACAATCCCGACGCCCTGACCCGGATCGCCGATGTTATCGAGGAGGGTCAGATACTCGTCACAGGTGCCGTCCGGACGGAGGACGCGGGCGCCGGCCTGCCGCCGCGCTACTACAATTCGATCTACGTCATCGATGATCGCGGGCAGATCGTCGGGGCCGCCGACAAGGTGCATCTGGTTCCCTTCGGCGAATATCTGCCGTTTGAGCAATTGCTTTCCTCCTGGGGGCTCAGTTCCGTCGCCGCCTCAATGCCCGGTGGCTTCTCGGCGGCACGGAGCCGCTCGCTTCTCACCTTGCCGGGGGGTAGGACGCTCTATCCGCTGATCTGCTATGAAGCTATTTTTCCCGACGAGATCGACGGCAGCGGCCGCCTTGCCGACGCGCTGTTGAACGTCACCAATGATGCCTGGTTCGGCGACACACCCGGTCCCCGCCAGCATTTTCATCAGGCTCAGCTTCGCGCCGTCGAAAGTGGGACCCCGATGGTTCGCTCAGCCAATAGCGGTATATCAGCAATTATTGATGCACGCGGTGTTTTAGTGGTAGGATTGGGATACAATTACAAGGGAGTTGTTGATACCACCTTACCGGGAAAAATGATCACGGAAACAAATACCATCACGCGTGACCGGATTTTCTGGCTTGCGACGGGGGTTCTCTTTTTGATTGCAATTTTTTCACGCAGAAGTTTCAGTCGTGGGACGAATTGACCAAAAACCCCTAAAATTGCATAGTAGTTATTACCGTCAATCTCCACCTGCCGCTGTAGCTCTGCCTTCGCGGGCAGCCTGCTTGTGATGCAAGGGCAAGCAATGAGGGGTTGTAGGTCATCGAAACAGCGTGTGTAGGAACGCGAATATGGTTGAAAACAAGAAGAAGCCGAACCCTATCGACATCCATGTCGGCAGCAGGATTCGCCTTCGCCGAACGATGCTTGGCATGAGCCAGGAAAAGCTCGGCGAGAGTCTAGGGATCACTTTCCAGCAAATCCAGAAATACGAGAAGGGCACGAATCGTGTCGGCGCGAGCCGCTTGCAGAACATCGCCACGATTCTTAACGTTCCGGTCTCGTTCTTTTTTGAGGACGCCCCGGGAGAGGGCGCCGGCGCCTCGGGAGCCGAACCGTCGAGCTCCAATTACGTGGTCGATTTCCTGTCGTCTTCCGAGGGCCTGCAGCTCAACCGAGCCTTCGTGAAGATTTCGGACCAAAAGGTCAGGCGCAAGCTCGTGGATCTCGTTAAGGCGCTCGCCGCCGAGGCGGAGAGCGACTAAGGGGAGATATCCGGGAGTTGAAAAAGCGGCCGTGGGCCGCTTTTTTCGTAGGTGCGGGTGACATTCCGCTGTGATCGCGGATGACGATCGTTCAAGAATTTATCAACCGGGGCGACCCCTGCGGCACCCACCTTGTGCATGGGTGATATCGATATAAACATATATTTATGTCGTTGTTCGCTTGTTTTTCGGCGGCAAAACCACTAACAGTTTCGGACCGCTTTTTTCATTGAGGGGACTTCCCGCATGCGCGCAAACTACCTGTTCACGAGCGAATCCGTAGCCGAAGGTCATCCGGACAAAGTGTGTGACCGCATTTCCGACGAGATCGTCGATCTGGTCTACCGCGAAGCGGCCAAGTCGGGCGTTGACCCCTGGAGTGTGCGCATTGCCTGTGAGACGTTGGCAACGACCAATCGCGTCGTAATCGCCGGCGAAGTCCGCCTGCCGCCGAGCCTTCTGAAAAAGGACAAAAACGGCAACGACGTGATTAATCCGTCGAAGTTCAAGTCCGCCGCCCGAAAGGCGATCCGCGATATCGGTTACGAGCAGGACGGATTCCACTGGAAAACGGCCAAGATCGACGTGCTGCTGCACTTCCAGTCCGCGCATATTGCTCAAGGCGTAGACAGCGCCGCTGACAAGCAGGGCGAGGAAGGGGCAGGGGACCAGGGCATCATGTTCGGTTATGCCTGCCGCGAGACCGCCGAGCTCATGCCGGCGCCCATTTATTATTCGCACCGCATCCTCAATCTGCTTGCCGCTGCCCGCAAGAGGGGCGAAGGCGAGGTCG
>JAPSJG010000272.1 GCA_031178305.1 Sinorhizobium sp. | reverse complement strand
GGCGTCAAGGCGTTTACCGCCGCCGTTCTCGGGGGCATCGGCTCGCTGCCGGGCGCTGTGCTCGGCGGGCTGCTGATCGGTCTCATCGAGTCGCTGTGGTCGGCCTATTTCACCATCGACTACAAGGATGTCGCGACCTTCTCGATTCTCGCGATCGTCCTGATCTTCAAGCCGTCGGGTATTCTCGGACGACCGGAAGTCGAGAAGGTATAATTCCATGGCAAATGTTGCATCTACGACTGCAAGCGCCGGCACTGAGGTGACGGCGCGGGCCCTGCGCGAGGCTGTCTTCACGGGATTCATCACGCTCGGGCTGTTCTTCCTCTTCGTCGGTCTCAAGACCGACCAGAACATTCGCAACGAGCTCATACTCACGGAGCGCTGGGGACTCTTGGCAACCTTCGTTGCCGTTTCGATGGTCGGCCGTTTCCTGATCGTCGCCTATGCTCAGCCGTGGCTCGCCCAGAGGAAGGCCGCGAAGGCGGCGGCGCCGGAGATCGCGAGAGGGGAAGGTTTCTTCCGCCGCAACTTCGCGAATATCGCGATCGCCGCGCTGGTGCTTTATCCGCCGGTCATCGTCGCCCTCGTCGGCGTCCAGGGTTCGCTGAAGTGGGTGGACAACTTCGGCATCCAGATCCTGATCTATGTGATGCTCGCCTGGGGCCTCAACATCGTCGTCGGCCTCGCCGGCCTTCTCGATCTCGGCTATGTGGCCTTCTACGCCGTTGGCGCCTATTCCTACGCGCTGCTTTCCAGCTATTTCGGTCTGTCCTTTTGGATATTGCTGCCGGTCGCCGGCATTCTCGCAGCGCTATGGGGCGTGATCCTCGGTTTCCCGGTTCTGCGCCTCCGGGGTGACTACCTGGCGATCGTGACGCTTGCATTCGGCGAAATCATCCGCCTCGTGCTGATCAACTGGACCGAGGTCACCAAGGGTACGTTCGGCGTCTCCGGCATTGCAAAGGCGACCCTATTCGGCATCAAGTTCGATGCTTCCAAGGATGGTTTTGCGGCGATTTTCGGTCTGCCGATGTCGTCGGCCTACTACAAGATCTTCCTGTTCTACCTGATCCTCGCGCTTGCGCTGCTGACCGCCTTCGTCACCATCCGCCTCCGCCGGATGCCGGTCGGGCGGGCCTGGGAAGCGCTTCGCGAGGACGAGATCGCTTGCCGGTCCCTCGGTATCAACACGACGATGACCAAGCTCACGGCCTTTGCCACGGGAGCGATGTTCGGCGGTTTTGCCGGATCCTTCTTCGCCGTGCGTCAGGGCTTCGTATCGCCGGAATCCTTCGTGTTTCTCGAGTCGGCCGTTATCCTAGCCATCGTCGTTCTCGGTGGCATGGGCTCGCTGACAGGTATCGCGATCGCGGCCGTGGTGATGGTCGGCGGTACGGAGATCCTGCGTGAACTTACCTTCCTGAAGATGGTCTTCGGACCGACCTTTACGCCTGAACTCTACCGCATGCTGATCTTTGGCCTAGCCATGGTCGTCGTCATGGTCTGGAAGCCGCGCGGCTTCGTCGGATCTCGCGAACCGACCGCGTTCCTCCACGAACGCAAGGCCGTCTCCGGCAGCTTCACCAAGGAAGGGCACGGCTGATGGCCCTCGATACAACGACAATGACGAAAGACCCCATTCTCAAGGTCGAGCACCTGTCGATGCGCTTCGGCGGTCTCATGGCCATCAACGACTTCTCCTTCGAGGCCGAGCGCGGCGAAATCACCGCGTTGATTGGCCCAAACGGGGCGGGCAAGACGACCGTGTTCAACTGCGTTACAGGCTTCTACAAGCCGACGATGGGCATGATCACGATGAAGCAGCGATCCGGCAAGGAGTTTCTGTTGGAACGCCTGCCCGATTTCGAGATCACCATGCATGCCAAGGTGGCGCGAACCTTCCAGAACATCCGGATGTTCTCGGGCCTGACGGTGCTCGAAAACCTTCTGGTGGCGCAGCACAACAGGCTGATGCAGGCTTCCGGATACACGATCCTCGGCCTGCTCGGCTTTCCTGCCTACCGGAAGGCCGCCAAGGAGTCGATCGAGCTCGCCAAGCACTGGCTCGAGATGGCATCGCTCATCGACCGGGCCGACGACCCGGCCGGCGACCTGCCCTATGGCGCACAGCGGCGGCTTGAGATCGCCCGAGCGATGTGCACCGGGCCGGAGCTCCTTTGCCTGGACGAACCGGCGGCGGGCCTCAACCCGCGCGAGTCGCTCGCGCTCAACGGGCTGCTGCAGACCATCCGTCGCGATACCGGCACCTCCATCCTGCTGATCGAGCACGATATGTCCGTGGTGATGGAAATTTCCGATCACGTGGTGGTGCTCGAATACGGGCAGAAGATTTCCGACGGCAACCCGGATTTCGTGAAGCACGATCCGAAGGTCATTGCGGCCTATCTGGGTGTCGAGGACGAAGAGGTTGAAGAGGTGATCGAGGAGATCGAGGAGATCGAAAGCGAGCAGGGAGGCATGAAGCAATGACCGCTCCGCTTTTGAGTGTTAGAGGCGTCGAGACCTATTATGGCAACATCCGGGCGCTATCCGGCGTCGATGTCGAGGTCCATCGCGGGGAAATCGTTTCGCTGATCGGTGCCAACGGTGCCGGCAAGTCGACGCTGATGATGACGATCTGCGGCAGTCCGCAGGCGCGCACCGGTTCGATCTCCTTCGAAGGACAGGACATCACGCGCCTGCCGATGCATGAGATCGCCCGTCTTCGGATTGCCCAGTCGCCGGAAGGTCGCCGGATCTTTCCGCGCATGACGGTGCTGGAAAATCTCCAGATGGGGGCGAGCCTCGACAATCTGAAGCACTTCCAGGAGGACGTGGATAAGGTGTTCGCGCTTTTCCCGCGCCTCAAGGAACGGCAGGCCCAGCGCGGCGGCACGCTGTCCGGCGGTGAACAGCAGATGCTGTCGATCGGGCGAGCGCTGATGGCGCGGCCGAAGCTGCTGCTCCTCGACGAGCCGTCGCTCGGTCTGGCGCCGCTGATCGTCAAGGGGATTTTCGAGGCAATCAAGAAACTCAATAAGCAAGAAGGCCTCACCGTATTCCTGGTGGAGCAGAACGCCTTCGGTGCGCTCAAGCTTTCCGATCGTGCCTATGTCCTGGTCAATGGCAGGGTGACGATGAGCGGGACCGGCAAGGATCTGCTTGCCAACCCGGAAGTTCGCGCGGCCTATCTCGAAGGCGGTCGCCATTGATTCGCCGCGTCTGGAGTGAATGACATGCAGGGAATTCTCTACGAAGAAGCGTCGGTCTGGCACTTTCTCTTCATCACCTGGATGCTTGGTGGCTGGACCGCCTGGAGGACGGGCAAGAGCGTTGCCGAAAACTGGCAGACCGCTCAGCGGCTGCTGATCTACGTGACGCTGCTCGGGCTCGCTATCCGCTTCGTGCACCACGCACTTTTCGGCGGAACGATGTTCAGCCTGCAATACTATATCGTGGACACGGTCGTACTTTTGTTGTTTGCTACCGCCGGTTTCCGGTATTACCGGACCAGGCAAATGGCCAACATGTACTACTGGCTCTATGAAAAAGCCTCGCCCTTCTCCTGGAAGGCCAAATAAGGGAACAGCGCGTGCCGGTCGGAAGCGGCCGGTGCGAAGGATCACCGGCGCAATTATGGTGGGCGTTGCGTTGGCTTTGAAACGAGACCCGCTCAAAAGAATTGGGAGTAACAAGATGAAGAAGTCTCTTCTGTCGGCAGTGGCGCTGACAGCAATGGTCGCCTTCAGCGGCACCGCATGGGCGGATATCCTGGTCGGCGTCGGCGGACCGCTGACCGGCCCGAATGCGGCGTTCGGCGCCCAGCTCCAGAAAGGTGCGGAGCAGGCGGCTGCCGACATCAACGCGGCAGGCGGCATCAACGGGGAGCAGATCAAAATTGTGCTCGGCGACGACGTTTCGGACGCCAAGCAGGGTGTTTCCGTCGCCAACAAATTCGTTGCTGACGGCGTACAGTTCGTCATCGGCCACTTCAACTCGGGCGTCTCGATCCCGGCGTCGGACATCTATGCCGAAAACGGTGTCCTGCAGATCACCCCGGCTTCGACCAACCCGCAGTTCACCGAACGCGGCCTTTGGAACACCTTCCGTACCTGCGGCCGCGACGACCAGCAGGGCGCCGTAGCCGGTGCCTACATCGCCGCCAACTTCAAGGACGGAAAGGTCGGCGTCGTTCACGACAAGACGCCCTACGGCCAGGGCCTTGCCGACGAAACCAAGAAGGCTATGAACGAAGCCGGCGTCACCGAAGCCCTTTATGAAGGGATAAACACCGGCGACAAGGACTTCTCGGCCCTTATCGCCAAGATGAAAGAAGCCGGCGTGACCGTCGTCTACTACGGTGGTCTGCACACCGAAGCGGGCTTGATCATGCGCCAGATGAAGGACCAGGGCCTGAACGCAACCTTCATGTCGGGCGATGGCATCGTCTCCAACGAACTGGCTTCGATCGCCGGTGATGCCGTCGACGGCACGCTGATGACCTTCGCGCCGGATCCGCGCAAGAATCCGAACGCCAAGGAGCTCGTCGAGAAGTTCCGCGCTGCCGGCTTCGAACCGGAAGCCTATACGCTCTACGCCTATGCGGCGCTTCAGGTGATCGCAGACGGTGCCAAGGCCGCCGGCGGCAACGACCCGCAGGCCGTTGCCGAAGCCCTGAAGTCGAAGGGTCCGTTCCAGACGGCGATCGGGGAACTCAGCTTCGACGAAAAGGGTGATATCACCCGTCCGGACTACGTCATGTACACCTGGAAGAAGGGTGAAGACGGCAAGTACAGCTACTTCCAGAACGAATAGTTTATTCGGCCTGGACGGAAATGCGATGGCCTGGCGTGCGAGCGCCGGGCCATTTCCTTATTGGGGCGGCATGAGCCAAGCATAGCGACCGCGATGACTTGCTTTGGTTCAATCCACCGGCGCGGCTACAGCGCCGCGCGTCTTACAGACGCGCAAAGGTCGCTGTAGCACTTTGATTCGCTGCGTAGAACGGCGGCGCGAACGCATGTGAGCGCATCCCGCTCTATCCCAACAGCGCCGTGCGGAGCGCCGCGATTTCCTTTCTCAGACGCGCGAGGTCTGCCGGCTCCATTCCCGTGGCGTCGACGATACCCGCCGGAACCGCGCTTGCCTTTTGCCTGAGGGCGCGGCCGGTGTCAGTCAGCCGTACGCGCACCTGCCGCTCATCGGTCCTGTCACGCACCCTGGAAACATACCCCATCGCCTCGAGGCGCTTCAGCATGGGCGTGAGCGTGCTCGATTCCAGAAAGAGTTTCTCGCCGAGACTGCCAACCGTTTGGTCGTCCTTTTCCCAAAGCACCACCATCACAAGATATTGCGGATAGGTGAGATCGAGTTGGTCGAGAAGCGGTTTGTAAACGCGCGT
Source organism: Sinorhizobium sp. (assembly GCA_031178305.1). Classification (GTDB taxonomy): domain Bacteria; phylum Pseudomonadota; class Alphaproteobacteria; order Rhizobiales; family Rhizobiaceae; genus Sinorhizobium. The sequence continues at coordinate 326 of JAPSJG010000272.1, read as the reverse complement.
GAATGCGTGATTGGCGGAATAGATCGCGAAGCACAGGAAATTGTCGAGCCTCATCAGATCTTCGGAGGAGGGGGTGTCTGCCTTTGCCATGGCCTTCTTCCAAATGTTCAGACCAGCAGAATAAATCGTTCGCGATATAATCGCAAGGTATTGACAGAGGGATTTCGCATGAGTAAATATCGGGTACGATTTAATCGTGCAATGCTGATTTGGCACGAACATTCAAGTCGCGCGCGATTAAATTGCAACATCAAAAGGAGCAATTCCAATGACCGACGTTGAAACACGCACGATTGCTGATGGCGTCTCGAGGCACCTGACCGGGG
>JAPSJG010000011.1 GCA_031178305.1 Sinorhizobium sp. | reverse complement strand
TGCGCGGACTCAAATATTCGGGTTACGCGCGAATTTGGAGACGGGATGCCGGCAATCCTTCGCATCATCTGGAAGGTCGCGTTTGACGCGTATTGGCACTTCAGCGAGGACGACGGTTGGGCCATGGCGAGCCACGTCGCCTTGTCAACGCTGATGGCCGTTTTTCCCTTCCTGATCTTCGGGACCGCTCTCGGCAGCTTCCTTGGCGCCGATCAGTTCGCCGACACGGCAGTCTATCTGATCTTCGACGCCTGGCCGGAATCGATCGCAAAGCCGGTTGCCGACGAAATCATAGCGGTGCTAACCATCCCGCGCGGCGAAATCCTCACCATCTCCGTGCTGGCGGCCGCCTATTTCGCCTCGAATGGCGTGGAGGCGCTGCGGATTGCGCTCAACAGGGCCTATCGCGTCTCCGAAAGCCGCCCCTGGTACGTGACGCGGCTTGCGAGTCTCGGTTTCGTGCTTGCCGCCGTGCTCATTCTCGCTGCCCTCAGCTTCCTGCTCGTGGCCGTGCCGCTTGCCGTTCGCAACGCCGACCAATGGCTGCCGTGGCTCAGCAATGTGCTGGCCACGGTCGACAATTGGGGGCTGGCATTGGCTTTGTTGATGCTGACCGCGGGGCTCCTCGTCTCTCACCTCTGGCTGCCGGACGGTCATCGCAATGTGATGGACGTGCTGCCCGGCGTGACCCTCACATTGCTTCTGTGGTCGATCGGCGCCTATGCCTTTGCCTCTTACCTGGCCGCATTCTCCACCTATGTCGCGACCTATGCGGGTCTTGCCTCGGTCGTGATCGTGCTCGTCTTCCTCTATATGATCGGTGCTATTTTCATCATCGGCGCCGAGATCAACGCGGCGATCATCAAATTCAGGGTGAAGCGCATGGTCAAGCGCAGGTTTCAGGCGCGAGGCGAGTGACCGGCCGGTCGGTCCTCAGTGCCGCGTAACCTCTGGAATTCTGCTCTCGTCGGGGCAGAGAAGCATAGCGCGGATGTCCGCCGGCGAGTGCCCGGCCGCTCTGAGCGCGGCGATGCCGGTGTCTCCGTTGCTTTTCGACAGTTTCCGTCCGTCCGCCCCGAGGACGAGACGATGGTGACGGTAGATCGGTTCCGGCAGGTCGAGAAGCCGCTGCAGCAGACGGTGGATGGAAGTCGCGTGATAGAGGTCGCGGCCTCGTAGCACATGGGTCACGCCCTGCAGGGCGTCATCGATAACGACCGAAAGATGATAGCTCGAAGGCGCATCGGAGCGCGAGAGAATGACGTCGCCCCAGGCGGTGGGATCGGCTGCGATCAGCCCGCTTTCTCCTGATGGCCCTGCTCCCATTTCCTGCCATGTAAGCGGTTCCCCGACGCGCCCCACGGCTTTGGCGACGTCGAGGCGCCAGGCATGGGCGCGGCCGCTCGCCACGAGGTCCGCCTGCGCGGCCGGCGACAGCTCACGCTCGCGCCCGGGGTAAAGCGGACTTCCATCCGGGTCGCGCGGCCACGGCTTCCCCGTCGTTTCCGCCGCTGCCACCGCCGCCTTGATTTCGCCGCGGGTCATGAACGAGGGATAGACAAGCCCCATCTCCTTCAGCCGCTCGAGCGCCGCCGCGTAGAGATCGAGATGATCGGATTGGCGGCGGACCGGCTCGTCCCAGGCGAGGCCGAGCCAGGCCAGATCCTCGAAAATGGCCGTCTCGAATTCCGGACGGCAGCGGGTCCGGTCGATGTCCTCGATGCGGACGAGAAAGCGCCCGCCCATTGCGGCCGCCATGTCGTGATTCAGGATCGCCGAGAGCGCGTGGCCTAGGTGCAGCCGGCCGTTGGGGCTCGGCGCAAAGCGGAAAACGGGTTGTTCCGGTCGTACTATCGGCATCGTGTTCCTTTTGCATGGAAGCGGTACAAAGATCATCCGCTTTCTACAGCGCCGTGCGTCTTTTCAGACGCACAAAGGACCCTGTAGCACTTTGAGTAGCTGCATGTTTTGTTCTTAAATCGGTTTCGACTTCAGGAAACATGCAGTGGAGGTCGCATGCGGATCATCCGGACACACGAGGATATCGAAGCCGGCCTTGCCGGCCTCCTCAAGCTCGATGCCCGCTTAGAGCACGTCATCGACAAGGCCGGGCCGGTGCCGCTCAGGCGCACGGAACCCGGCTATCGCGGCCTTGCCAATATCATCGTTTCGCAAATGGTCTCGAAGGCGAGCGCTGCGGCGATCTGGAAGCGGATGGAAGCCTCGCTCGGCGAAATCAGCGCCGCCGCCGTGTTATCGCTTACCGACAACGATTGCAGGCAGTTCGGGCTTTCGCGGGCCAAGGCCGACACATTGCGACGCGTGGCCGCCGCTGTCGATGCAGGCGAAATCGATCTCGGCGCCATCTGCGACATCGAAGCGCCGGCGGCAATTCACGAGCTGACCGCAATCAAGGGCGTCGGCCGGTGGACGGCGGAGGTCTATCTGCTCTTTTGCGCCGGTCATCCTGACGTTTTTCCTTCCGGAGACGTGGCGCTGCAGAACGCCGTTGGCCATGCGCTCGGTTTCGAACTCCGCCCGACTGCAAACGAGGTTGATTCGCTCGCGGTAACCTGGTCTCCCTGGCGCAGTGTCGCCGCACGGCTCTTCTGGGCCTATTACGCCCAGGAGATGCGGCGTGACGCGCTTCCCGTGACGCCTTGAAGAAAAAAGCAAATCCGTCTCCTGTTTTTCTTTGTGGCTTCACAATCCTGTCGCAACGCGCCTAATATAGAAGGTGCAGATGCCGAATCGATCAGGAGAATACGCTTGACGATTGCAGTCTCACCTCAGGCCCTTCCGGCGCTTGTCTTGAACGCCGATTACAGGCCCTTGAGCTATTATCCCTTGTCGCTCTGGTCCTGGCAGGACGCGATCAAGGCGGTCTTTCTCGACCGTGTCATCATCCTCGCCGAATATGAACATTCCGTCTCGTCGCCAAGCTTCTCCATGCGGCTGCCGAGCGTCGTCTGCTTGAAGAGCTATGTCCAGCCTTCGCGCTACCCTGCCTTCACCCGGTTCAATGTCTTCCTGCGCGACAAGTTCGAATGCCAATATTGCGGATCGCCGGACGATCTGACCTTCGACCATGTGGTACCGCGGGCCCATGGCGGCCAGACGACCTGGGAGAATGTGGTCGCGGCCTGTTCGCCCTGCAATTTGCGCAAGGGCAGCAAGCTGCCGAAGCAGGCAAAGATGTTCCCGCACCAGAAGCCTTTCCAGCCGACGGTGCAGGACCTGCACAACAACGGCCGGCTCTTCCCGCCGAACCATCTGCACGAAAGCTGGATGGACTATCTCTACTGGGACGTCGAACTGCAGCCGTAAGGTCTCGCGATCGTCAAGCCTTGGCGGCTCCGCGAAACGCGATCGCCGCAAGGATGAGGCTCGCGATCACGTTCCAGCCGGCAAAGGAGAGGCCAAAGACCCGTAGCGCCGCTTCCGTGCAGGAGGGGGCATGCTTGGCATCAAGATCGCCGAGCAGATCGCCGACATCGGAGGAGATGCCTTGCGCGGTCGTGGCGCAGGTCGAGGGTCCTTGCCAGAAACGCCATTCGGCTCCGGCGTGATAAACGCCGATCCCGGCACCAATGAGCATGAGGATGCCGACGAGCACGAGCAGCGTGCGCGTCGTCCAGGCCGGCAGCTTCAAGACGCTGGTCAGAATGGCCAGGATGCCGAGCGGGATACCGTAGTAATACGGGTCGCGCTGCAATAGGCAGAGCGCGCAAGGAATGTAGCCACCGACATGCTCGAAGCTGAGCGCGCCGCCGACGGTTGCCGCCATGCCGAGGGTGACGAGCACGGTGGAAATGAACTGCTGACGCTGGGCTAAGGACGCTTCGATCATGGATACCTCACGGGCCGCCGGCAGGAATACGCTGGGCCACCCTTTATCCGATACGTTTTTATGTAGGAACGGTGTGGCTGTAAATCGCTCCAACATGCGACCAATCGCACGCTTTTGTGATCTCTTGGACGAAATTCGCAAGTTCCCGGTTGACCGGCGCGAAAAGGTTCGTGTAAATCGCAAACCGCTGATATCGCCCAGCCTTATGCCCCATTGGCGGAATTGGTAGACGCGCTCGACTCAAAATCGAGTTCCGAAAGGAGTGCTGGTTCGACCCCGGCATGGGGCACCACTCTGCACCCCATTGAATTCCCCCGAGCGGAAATGTTAGCTGCGTCGCAATAACGTCTACCGCGGCAGGGGCCATGTTACGCAGGATCGAGAACTACGAGGATCTCTATAGCGAGTTCCGCTGGCGGATTCCGGAGAGCTTCAATATCGGCGTCGCCGTCAGCGATGCCTGGGCGGCGCGGGAACCGGAGCGGGTCTGTCTTCAGCATTTTAGCCCCGATGGCGCGCACCTTTCGTTGACCTATGGCGCCTTTGCAGCGCGGTCTTCCGCCTTTGCCGGCGGTCTTCTCGCACATGGCATCAAGCCCGGCGACCGTGTTGCCATCCTCCTGCCGCAGGGTTTCGAGGCGGCGATTGCCCATGCGGCGCTCTACAAGCTCGGTGCGATCGCCCTGCCGCTCGCGCTGCTCTTCGGGGTCGAGGCGCTCGCCTATCGTTTACGCGACGCGGAGGCGGCGGCGGTCGTAACCAATCGCTTCGGCTATCAGCGGCTTTCGGCGATCCGGGCCGAACTGCCGGAGTTGCGGCTCGTCGTACTGGCGGAGGAGGACGAATTGCCGGGCACCGTCCGTTTCGAGCGCTTGTTGGCCGGAGAATGCGAGTTCACTGCTGCCGAGACGAAGCCCGACGATCCGGCGTTGATGATCTATACGTCAGGAACGACCGGGCCGCCGAAGGGGGCGTTGCACGGCCATCGGGTGCTGCTCGGCCACTTGCCGGGGTTTCAGTTCCATCATCATTTCCTGCCTCGGCCGGGTGACCGGATGTGGACGCCGGCCGATTGGGCCTGGGCGGGCGGGCTTTTGAACGCGCTCCTGCCGTCGCTGGTCTTCGGCGTGCCGGTCGTCTCTTCGCCGGCGCAGAAGTTCGATCCACACATGGCCTTCCGGATCATGGAAGAGATGGATGTGCGCAACGCCTTCATTCCGCCGACGGCGTTGAGACTGCTGAAGGCTGTCGAGCGGCCGCGCGAGCGCTATCGCCTCAATCTCCGCACGGTCGGCTCGGCAGGCGAGAGGCTCGGGCGCGAAACCTTCGAATGGGCGAAGGCCGCGCTCGGCATCGAGGTCAGCGAATTCTACGGCCAGACGGAGTGTAACATCGTCGTCTCCTCGGCGGCCGATCTCGGCGTGTTGAAGCCCGGCTCCATGGGAAGGGCAGCGCCCGGCCACGAGGTCGCGATCATCGACGCGGAGGGGCGCGTTTTGCCGCCGGGGGTGGTCGGGCAGGTCGCGATCAAGCGCCCCGATCCGGTGATGTTCCTCGGCTACTGGAAGAATGAAAAGGCGACCGCGGCCAAGTTTATCGGCGACTGGATGACCACCGGCGACCAGGGCGTGATGGACGACGAGGGCTATTTCACCTTCTACGGCCGGGACGACGACGTCATCACCTCGTCAGGCTATCGCATCGGCCCGGGCGAGATCGAGGATTGCCTGGGCGGCCACGCCGATGTCCAGTTGGCGGCCGCCGTCGGCAAGCCGGATCCGGTACGAACCGAGATCGTCAAAGCCTATGTGGTGCTGAAGCCGGGGGTTGATGCCAGTAACGAGACCGCCGCCGCGATCCGAAATTGGGTGAAGAACCGGCTTTCCATGCACGAATATCCGCGTGAGATCGAGTTCGTCGACAGCCTGCCGTTGACGACCTCGGGCAAGGTCATCCGCCGGCTGTTGCGCGAGAAGGCGGCGGCGGAGGTATCCGACTAAGCCATAGGCAGTGGAGAGGGTGCGAAGGTAAACCCCCTCTGGCCTGCCGGCCATCTCCCCCAAAAGGGGAGAATCGCTGTGGCACGGCCGGCGCCATCCAGCCGTCTGCATGGCTTCACTTTTGATGGGGAGCGAGGGGCCAGCCGCGAGACCATCTCCCCCTTTTAGGGAGATGGCCGGCAGGCCAGAGGGGGTGACGCCCGCGAGCAGTGTCACCGTCCCGCCAGCGCTCGGATCTTGTCGCGCAGCATCCGCGCCATGTTGCGGGTGTTTCGATAGAGGTGAAGCTGCGTCGCCACCTGGCGCACGTCGCGGTCGCGGTTCTGCTGTAAGCCAATGACGAGAGTGCCCATCTCCTCGCGCTCCTGCCAAAAGCGCGCAATCATCGGATGGTCGGGCACGGCGCAGGAATCGGAGCGGATGATGTTGGCGTCGTCGAGGTGCCATTCTGTCAGCTGCGCGAGCAACAGCTTGCCAGGCGAGAATTTCGCGTAGCGTTCGTCATAGGCGGTCTTCCACGTATAGGCCTCGCCGGCCATCAGAAACACGACCATTGCGGCGATCGCCTTGCCGTCGAGATCGAGCGTGTGGATGCGCACGCTGTCGGCTTCTGCGAGGTTGGTGATCGCCTCTCTGGCGAAGGCTGCGCGATAGCGATCCATGATCATGGCGCCGCGCTCGCGACCCTTCCATCCGGATGCCTCCAGCGCCAGAAACTCTTCCATTCGCCAGCGGATCTCCTCCGGCTGGCGCGCGACGTTATAGTCAAGTTCGCCGCATTTCTCGAGATTGTTCCACTGCCGCTTCAGATCCTTGAGATGCGGCCGGCTGATCGCCTTTCGCAGATAGGTCGGCCCTTCGAGCAGGCTTTCGAGCATCGGCCGCTGGAAGGTATCGGTCACCGTCAGCGGCAGGTTCTCGCCGATGGCGACCGCCCGGGCGAGCTGCGCGAACTTGCCCTTGAGCCGCACGTCGGGCAGCACCAGTACTTGCGGCAGGCCGGAGTCGGGCGCGGCAAGCGCCCCATAGAAGTTGCTGATCGTCTCTGCCGCGTCCTCCGCATCCAAGAGAGGAACGCCCAGTGGTCCGAAGGAATTGGACCAGGCGCGAATGATGGGGGCGCCGATCGAAAATCCCGGCTTCTCGATCGAAAAGGGCATGACGAAACGCATGCGGCTGCTGCGCTCGTTCTCGTCGCGAATGACGGCGAGGCGAATGACCCGGTCCTCGAGCCGCGGCATGGCCGGTGCCAGGAACCGGCCGGTGAAGAAGACATTCGGCTCGATGGCGCGGTTGGAGAGGAAATCGAGCTCCCGCTGCAGCTCGTAGCCGGCGCGCGCCGGATAGATCGCGAGATGCCGTCCCGGCCGCCCCACCATCATCACCCGCTCGGCGTGAGACGGATCGAGACCCGGCCGCAATCCGGGGGACAGGCGATTGGTCCTGCCACTCAAATCGCCGGGAAGCTGGATATTGCCGCTCATGGCCTGATCGCCTCCTTCTCGTTACTGCTCTTTCCACCCGCAATCGCGAACAGTGTGAAGCCGAATGTGTGTCTCACCGCGACATGCAGGATCGCCGCTTCTACGAACATCGCGCCGGCTGTCGCCGCTGCCGCCCCTGTCAGGCCGAAGAGCGGCACGAGCGTCACGTTCAGCGCGACATTGGCGGCGAGCGCCGCCGCGTAGAGGATGACGCAGAGCTTCTGCCGCCCGGCCATGGTAAGGAGTGTTTCGGCCGGGCCCACGAAAGCCTTGGCGAGAATCCCGACGAGCAGGATCGCCATCAGCGGTGCGCCGGTGGGGAAGGCAGGGCCGAACAGCGAAAGTAGCAGGGGTCCTGCCAGGACGACCGTGCAGCCGATCGCAAGCGATGGCCAGAAGGACCAACGCGCACTTTCGATGGCGATTTCCGTCAACTGGTGACGGTCGCGCACGGCCATCGCCCCCGAGAAGCGCGGACCGGCCGCGGCCTTGACCGCGAACATCACGAAATGCACGAGCGCCATCGTCTTTGCTGCGGCAAAGTAGATCGCCACGTCGTCCGGCTTCAGGTACAGACCGACGATCACGACGTCGGAATTGGTGAGCAGGAAGCCGAAACCGTCGACGAGGAAGATCGGAACCGAGACCCGCAGCCATCGCCCGAGTTCTACCTTCATCGGGCCTCTCACATAATGCCGGCGGAGCCGCCACACCATGGCGAGGAACTGTCCGAGTGCGGTGACATAAGTCGCCGCCAGCGCGGCCGCCATGGCGGTTATCGCGTCGCGCGGCAGGCCGGCGAGAATGGCACCGACCATGAAGGCGAGAATGAGCAGCGGCCGCACGATGTAGGTTGGGCTGAGGGCCGCGATCGGCCAGCCGTGGGCACGCGCCGTGCCGTCCATCACGTCCCCGAGCGCGATCATCGGCAGCGTACAGAAGCCGAGATAGAGCGGAACGATGTAGTAGTTCTCGATGTCTCGTCCAAAGAGCCAGAGCCCGACGGCGGCGATCGCGGCAAGCGTGCTCGCGGACACGAGAGCGAAGATGCGCGCCGCAGTCGTGAGGCCGCGGATTTCGTCGAGAGCCGACGTCGTGTGATATTCAGGCAGGAAACGGATGACGGCGGAATGCAGGCCGAGGCAGGACAGGTTTCCGAACAGGACGGCCATCACCCAGACGAAGATGAAGACGCCGTATTCGAATTCGCCCACGAGGCGCGCAAGCACGATCTGAGAGACGAAGGCGATCGCGGCGCTCAGGATTCGAATCGCGAAGGCGATGATCGCCACGCGCTGCGCCCGGCTGCGCGAATCGGCGCCGGAGAGAATAGCGGTAAGCTGCGCGAAGCCTGAGGAAAGGCGGTCTCTCAGCGCCGACGGCAGCATACGTCCGGCCGATTGACATACCGCCATGAACACGAGGACACCCTGAGATTACGCAATACAGGGGCCCACTTCTGCCAGATCAGCGTTAAAAAAGGGTTCAGCGTCGGATTCCTGCCACGCCGAGAGTCCGATGGCATTCGTGGCCTCGGAGGCCGAGCGCTAGGCGCTGCCGCATGTCTCCTAATATCGACCTCGATGTGAGGAGGCATGCAGCATTCAAAGTGCTACAGCCACCTCTGATTAAGACGCGCGGCGCTGTAGCGGTGGCATCTCATTCAGCCTCATATGCGCCATGGCAATGCTTGTATTTCTTGCCCGAACCGCAGGGGCAGGGCTCATTGCGTGCCACCTTGCCCCAGCTCGACTGTTCGGCGGGGTTGCGGTTCTCCGCGGCGGTGGCAAGCAAGGCCGCCTGGGCGAAGTCGTCCTCGCCGGTGAGCGGGTCGATGTGATGGGCCTCCATCGGCGGCAGCGGCTGGGGTTCTTGCGGAGTCTCCCGCACCAGCTCGACTCGCATCAGCTGCGCCGTCACGGCCTGACGGAGATTGACGAGCAGGGCCTGGAACAGCTCGAAAGCCTCGGATTTGTATTCCTGCAGCGGGTCGCGCTGGGCATAGCCGCGGAAACCGATGACCGAGCGGAGATGGTCGAGGTTGACGATGTGCTCGCGCCAGAGATGATCGAGGGTCTGCAGCACCACCGAGCGTTCGACATATTGCATGATGTCCGGACCGAAGCGCTCCGCCCGCTCGGCGGCCGCCTTGTCGGCGGCTGCGGTGATACGCTCGAGGATGTCGTCCTCGGCAATGCCTTCCTCGGCGCCCCATTCGACGATGGGAAGGTCGAGGTTGAGGTATTGCTGGACGTCGGCTTTCAGCCCTTCCATATCCCACTGCTCTGCATATGCGCGCTCGGGAATGCGCTTGGAGACAATGTCCTCGATCACTTCGTTGCGCATGTCGGCAACCGTCTCGCCGACATCCGTCGCGTCCATCAGTTCGATGCGCTGCTCGAATATGACCTTGCGCTGATCGTTGAGCACGTCGTCGTACTTCAGCAGATTCTTGCGGATGTCGAAGTTGCGCGCCTCGACCTTTTTCTGGGCGCGCTCGAGCGCCTTGTTGATCCAGGGATGGACGATCGCCTCGCCTTCCTTCAAGCCCAGCTTCTGCAGCATGCCATCCATGCGGTCGGAGCCGAAGATGCGCATCAGGTCGTCCTGTATCGACAGGAAGAATTTTGAGCGGCCCGGGTCGCCCTGTCGGCCCGAGCGGCCGCGCAACTGGTTGTCGATGCGGCGGCTTTCATGCCGTTCGGTGGCCAGAACGTAGAGGCCGCCGGCGGCGAGCGCCTTCTCCTTGAGCTTCTGGACTTCCTCGCGGATCGCCTTTTCGCGCGCCTCGCGTTCCGGGCCCGGCTCGACCTCGCCCAATTCCTGCTGGATGCGCATGTCCGGGTTGCCGCCGAGCTGGATGTCGGTGCCGCGGCCGGCCATGTTGGTGGCGATCGTGATGGCGCCCGGCACGCCGGCTTGGGCGACGATGTAGGCTTCCTGCTCGTGGTAGCGGGCGTTCAGCACCTGGAACTTTGAGAAGCCGCTCTTCTTCAGCATCTCGGCGAGCAGCTCCGATTTCTCGATAGAGGTCGTGCCGACAAGCATCGGCTGGCCGCGCTCGTGCGCCGCCTTGATCTCGTCGATGATCGCCTTGTACTTCTCACTTGCCGTGCGATAGACCTCATCGTCCTCGTCGATGCGCTGTACGGGCAGGTTCGTCGGCACTTCGATCACTTCGAGGCCGTAGATATTGCCGAACTCCTCCGCTTCCGTCGCTGCGGTGCCGGTCATGCCCGCAAGCTTTTCATACATGCGGAAGTAGTTCTGGAAAGTGATCGAGGCGAGCGTCTGGTTCTCGGGCTGAATCTGCACCTTTTCCTTGGCTTCAAGCGCCTGGTGCTGGCCTTCGGAATAGCGCCGGCCCGGCATCATGCGGCCGGTGAACTCGTCGATAATGACGATCTCGCCGTTGCGTACAATGTAATCCTTGTCACGGGTGAAGAGCTTGTGCGCCTTCAGCGCGTTGTTGACGTGGTGGACGATCGCAACATTCTCGATGTCGTAGAGCGACTCGCCCTTGAGCAAGCCGGCCTCGCGCAGCAAGTTCTCGATCTTCTCGGTACCTGCCTCCGAGAAATTGGCCGAGCGTTGCTTTTCGTCGATTTCGTAATCTTCCGGCGAGAGCAGCGGAATGAAGTCGTTGATGGTGTTGTAGAGGTCGGAGCGATCGTCAAGTGGGCCGGAGATGATGAGCGGCGTGCGCGCCTCGTCGACCAGAATGGAGTCCACCTCGTCGACGATCGCGAAAAAGTGGCCGCGTTGCACCATCTGCGAGCGCTCGTACTTCATGTTGTCGCGCAGATAATCGAAACCGAGCTCGTTGTTGGTGGCGTAGGTGACGTCGCAAGCATAGGCGTCGCGGCGTTGCTCGTCTGTGAGACCATGAATGATCACGCCTGTCGTCAAGCCGAGAAAGCCGTAGACACGGCCCATCATGCCGGCATCACGCTGGGCGAGATAATCGTTGACGGTAACGACATGAACGCCCTTGCCGGCAAGCGCGTTCAGATAGACGGGCAGCGTCGCAACGAGCGTCTTGCCCTCGCCGGTCTTCATTTCGGCGATGGCGCGCTCGTGCAGGATCATGCCGCCGATGAGCTGGACATCGAAGGGGCGCAGGCCGAGGACGCGGCGCGCCGCCTCGCGAACGACCGCAAAGGCCGGAACGAGGATGTCGTCGAGGGTCTTGCCTTCGGAAAGCTCACGGCGAAACTCTGCCGTTTTCGCGGCAAGCGCTTCGTCGCTCAAGGCTTGCATTTCGGCTTCGAGGGCATTGATGGCATCCACCCGGCCCTTGTAGCTGCGGACGCGGCGTTCGTTGGCAGAGCCGAACAACTTGCGGGCAAAGCCGCCGAGACTGACCATCCGAATGGTCCTTTCCTTATTTGTCGCCTGGGGTTTCAGGTTCGGGCCCGAAAAACCGCGAAATGCCGTGAAACGCCCGGAAAACTGTTCTGGACGCGAGGTTGCGTGACAGATAAGAGGGGGGTCGGATTATGTCAACGCACTTGCACGGCCGGGTGGCTGCAGAACTGCCACATTCTGGTGTTGTGAAGCCCGCAAGACCGGGGCAATCGCGCTGGCGGCCAACCGTGAAAGGTAAGAGAAATGTCCAGATACAAGAGCCTGGCGGCTGCGGCACTTGTCGCGATGATTGCGGCAAGCGGCGTCGCCCGCGCCCAAGACACCGATCCGGTCATCGCAAAGGTCGGCGACGAGGAAATCCGCCAATCGGAGCTTGACCTTGCCATCAGCAGTCTCGATCCGCAGCTCCAGCGCATGCCGGACGAGCAGAAGCGTGCAGCGGCGCTCTCCTCCGTCATTGATGTCAAGCTCCTGGTCAAGGACGCAGAAAAGGAAGGGCTCCAGAACGACGAGACCTTCAAGCAGCGCGTCGCCTTCATCACCGAGCGCGAGCTTCACAACGCCTTCTTCAAGAAACACGTCGTCGACGCGGTCACGGAGGAAGAAGTGAAGGCGCGCTACGACAAGGAAATCGCAGCCATTCCGCCCCAGGAGGAGGTGAAGGCGCGCCACATCCTGGTGAAGACGGAGGAGGAAGCGAAGGCGATCGTCAAGGAGCTAGAGGCGGGCAAGAGCTTCGTGGAGCTCGCCAAGGCCAAGTCCACCGATCCGAACAAGGACGACGGCGGCGATCTTGGCTATTTCACCAAGGGCCGGATGGTGCCGGAATTCGAGGCGGCCGCTTTCGCGCTCGAGAAGGGCGCCTATACCAAGGAGCCGGTGAAGACGCAGTTCGGCTACCACATTATCCTCGTCGAGGACAAGCGGCCGCAGGCACCGCCGAAGATCGAGGAGGTTGAGCCGCAGGTTCGTCAGCTTGTCATGCGCGACAAATACCTTGCTCTCCTGGCTTCGGCGAAAAAGACGGCCGAGGTCGAGATCTCCGATCCGGAGCTGAAGAAGGCCTATGATGCGGCCAACGCGGCACGGGAAGCTCGGTGAGCTTCCGGCGGGCCTGACTAGCGCGGGATCAGGAAAAGTGTGCTCGGTTCTCCGCCTGAATCCCGCGCTAACTCCTAGGATCGATCATTATGATTTTAGGTCGATCGACCTAAAACCATCGTGATCTACAGCGCCGCGCGTCTTATGAGACGCGCAAAGGTTGCTGTAGCACTTTGAGTTGCTGCATGTCTTTCTCCTTAAATCGAGGTCGATTTAAGGAGACATGCGAGTAGGGCTGGTGCCCAGCCTCTGACCAGAACAAAATGCCCGGCGGCTGAATGCCGTTCGGGCATTTCTCGCACCCCCTTCAAGGCTCCAAGCAGGTTTTTCCAATGTCCGGTTCCGTTTCTCCGCTTGCTCCGAAAATCTTCGCCGAAATGCCGGCGCTGCGTGGCGTGCGCATGGCGACCGCCGCCGCGGGGATCAAGTACAAGAACCGCACGGACGTGCTGATGATGATCTTCGATCAACCGGCCGCCGTCGCGGGCGTCTTCACGCGATCGAAATGCCCCTCCGCGCCGGTCGATTTCTGCCGGAAGAACCTGCCCGGCGGAGTTGCGCGTGCCGTCGTCGTCAATTCCGGCAATGCCAACGCCTTCACCGGCAAGAAGGGAAAAGACGCGACCGAGCTCACCGCGAAATCCGCGGCCGCGGCCGCGGGCTGCAGCGAGAGCGAAGTCTTTCTGGCATCGACGGGCGTTATCGGCGAGCCGCTCGACGCCACCAAATTTGCCGGCGTGCTCGATGAGCTTGCTAAGTCGGCCACGGAGGATTTCTGGTTCGAGGCGGCCAAAGCGATAATGACCACGGACACCTACCCGAAGGTCGCGACCCGCAGCGCCGAGGTCGGCGGCGTAGAGGTCACGATCAACGGTATCGCCAAAGGAGCCGGCATGATCGCGCCGGACATGGCGACCATGCTCTCCTTCGTGGTGACGGATGCCGATATTGCCCCGGCCGTGCTGCAGGCGCTGCTTTTAGCTGGCGTGGGGCCGAGCTTCAATTCCGTGACCGTCGATAGCGACACCTCCACCTCCGATACGTTGATGCTGTTTGCGACGGGGGCGGCGGCAAGGGACGGGCAGGCGCGGGTCGAGGACGTTGCCGACCCGCGGCTTCACTCCTTCCGCGCCGCGCTCAACGATCTTCTGCGCGACCTGGCGCTGCAGGTGGTACGTGACGGCGAGGGCGCGCGCAAGATGGTGGAAGTGAGGGTCGAGGGGGCCGAGAACGATGCGGCGGCCAAGCGCATCGCGCTTTCGATCGCCAATTCACCGCTCGTCAAGACGGCGATCGCCGGCGAGGACGCGAACTGGGGCCGGGTCGTCATGGCCGTCGGCAAGTCCGGCGAGATGGCCGAGCGCGACCGGCTGGCGATCTGGTTCGGCGACGTGCGCGTCGCCGTCGAGGGCGAGCGCGATCCGGCCTATTCGGAAGCGGCCGCAAGCGCGGTGATGAAGGGCGAGACCATTCCGATCCGTGTCGAGATCGGCCTCGGCACGGGCCGCGCCACCGTCTATACCTGCGATCTCACCAAGGAATATGTCGAGATCAATGGCGATTACAGAAGCTGACCCGGCGCTGCATCGGGGCACAAGGGCATGACACCGAAAGACAGACAGTCAGGCGACCACCCTTCGGCCGAAGCCGTCACGGTCGACCTTCCGAGCGTACGGCGCCTGGAAGCGGTCGGGTTCCGCGCCTGGCCGGCGACCACCGTACACTATGACGGCAGCTGGCTGATCCGGCTGACGGGCGGCCATCCCTCGAAACGGCTGAACTCGATCAATCCGCTCGACCCGTCGGACTATCGCGACATAGCCATACGGCTCCAAAAGGCGTCGCAACGCTTCGCCGAGCAAGGTCGTCCGCTGACGGTTCGCCAGACGCCGCTGACGCCGCCGCAGATGATTGCCCATATGGATGCCGAAGGCTGGACCGTCTTCGGCCGCAGCCTCGTGCTGGCGCTCGATCTCGCAGAGCGGGATTTCGGCGAAGGGATCGACCACTTGCCAATCAAGGACGTCAGGCGATTCGTGGATGCCCGCATCCGGATCGGCAAGGAGAATCCGGAGAGCAAAGGGGCGCTGGTGGACGTCATAAGCGCGATCAAACCCGAGAGCGGGCTTTTCCTGTTCGAGGACCGCGAGACCGGTCCGACCGCGGTTGCGCTCGTCGTCCACGATAACGACCTCGCCGGCATCATGCAGTTCGCGGTCGCCGAAGCGGTGCGCCGCGAGGGCCTTGGAAATGCGCTTCTCGACGCATCGCTGCGCTGGGCGCGCCTTCGCGGGGCGAAGAAGGCATGGCTGCAGGTGGAGGCCGCCAATGAGGCGGCGATCGCGCTTTATCGCAAGGCTGGTTTCGCCGAGATCTACCGCTACCTCTATCGCGCCCCCAAGGTGTAGGACATGGAAATCAAGGATAAGAAGATCGTTCTCGTTGCGGCTTGCGCGCTGGTCGATTCCGATGGTCGTATCCTGCTTTCGCAGCGGCCCGAGGGAAAGCCGCTTGCCGGGCTCTGGGAGTTTCCCGGCGGCAAGGTCGAGGCCGGTGAGACGCCCGAGGAGACGTTGATCCGAGAGCTCGACGAGGAGCTGGGCATTCACACCAAGGTCGCTTGCCTCGCGCCTTTGACCTTTGCAAGCCATAGCTATGACAGCTTTCACCTTTTGATGCCGCTCTACATCTGCCGCCGTTATGAAGGCGTTGCAGAAGGGCGTGAGGGCCAGGCGATCAAATGGGTACGCCCCAAGGCTCTGCGCGATTATCCGATGCCTCCCGCCGACGAGCCGCTGATCCCTTTCCTGATGGATTTGCTTTGACCTGACCGGCCCAGATTTCCTGCTCAAAGGCGCGCCCTTCGGTCCGGTGGCGACGGGCGGAATTCCGTCGCCTGAATTCAATTCCCCGGAATTCCGAGATTTTATTAATCGAACGTTTATCACCCATAAGGCAAAGTCGACCCAATCGGATTCGGTGCGTGCCGTTGGCGCCGGTGTCGGGCGGCGTGATTAGGTGGGGAAGGGTGTTTCACCGCTGCTCTTCAATGGGTTTCGTGAGGCTGGAATGGTGGACGAGGATTTCTGGAGGACGGTTCAGGACAAGGATCTGGTGACGAGCCAATCCCGCCGGACGGGTGTGCTCAACCTTGCGCTGCTGTTCGGGACGGCGGTGATCGCGCTCACGCTGATTCTGACGCCGATGCTGTCGTCCAAGGGCAACCAGCGGATGCTTGCGAACAGGCCGATCGACTACGACAACATTTCCACCGGCTCAATTCCGTCCGGCACCGGCAAGCGCTATACCGTGCGTCGTAGCGTCCTTCAGGAAATGCCGGGCGCTGTGTGCATCATCGATGCCGATGGCACAAGGAGCGGATGCTGATCTGAGCGGCGAGCTCCGCGCGCCCCTCGCGGACCAATGGCGTGGCGAAGCCCCAAAGGCTCGAAGAGGATGCATGCGGAAGCTTATATATTTCGTTCACAAGCGCGATGGCGCCACCGTTGTGGAATACGGCCTCATCGCCGCATTGATCTCGGTCGGCCTGCTCCTCGGCCTGCAGGCGTTTGCGGGCGAGCTGGAGGAGGTCCTCACCTTCATCGCGGAGACGATCGAAAACGCCTAAGCGGCCATTAGAGCTTCTGCAATCAGGCGGAATCACCTGAGGTCGCACATGTGCGGGCTTAAAAGCAGTGAGCGGCGGCCAGCGCGTGTGAGCGCATCCCGCTCTGGCTAAGAGCTGCTTCCCGAATTCTTCAGCGGGTGTTCCCTCACGCCAAGGGCGTCCGACAGCCGCTGTTTCGCCGACCCAGGTCTCAGCGGCTTCTGCTGGCTTTCGTGTGGTGCCCATCCCGAGACATAGATGACCGAAAAGGTCGCGCGAACCCGCCCGTCCGGATCGGCAAAGCACTCGGCGTAGATTTCGGCCGCCCTCATGAAGAAGCGCCTGGACACCGGTGTTCGGCTGCGAGCAGCGAGCGGATTGGTCATGCCCATCGCTCTCAAGTCCTTGATGAGCCCGAAGAGCGAATCGTAACGGACCGTATAGGTCTCGGCGTCAGCCACCGGCAGTGCAAAACCGGCCCGCTGCAGAAGCGCGCCGATGTCGCGAACGTCGGCAAAGGGAATGACCCTGGGGCTTGCTCCGCCGGTCAGCTCGGCTTCGGCGACGAGCAGGGCTTCGCGAAGCTCCTGCAGCGTGCCGTGACCTGGGATCGCCGCAAGGAAGAGGCCATCCGGCTTCAATGCGCGCCGTGCCTGGACGAACACGCCGGGCGTGTCATTGGTCAGATGCAGCGAAAGGGGAGAAATCAGCAGATTGAGCGATTGCGGCTCGGCGGGAATGCGTTCGAGGGCGGCAACCGTCACCGGCATGTTGCTTGTCCCGAATGCGCGATCGGTTTCCACCCGCTCGATCTGGTCGATCTTTCCGGTCTCGGCCAAAAGCCGGGCGGCAGCGCCGGTGTAGCCGTGCAATTCCATCGCCCTGCCGAAATGCCGTTCCACGACGATGATGCGCTCGGCCAGTTCCTGCGCCACGATGTCGAGCAAAAAGGTCGCGCTCGGGTCGCCGCGGCGAATGGCGCGCCGACGATTCGCCTCGACGAGGCTCTGGTCAAAGATGATTTCCACGATATTCTCTCCGGGATCTCGGATGTGAGAGAAACCCTGTCGGAGACAAAGTCAACCTTATGGAATCTGAAAATCGGAGGACGCGCGGAGCGGCATTCTTCAGCCGACTTGTCGGGGCTGCGGTCGATCTTGTCTTCCCACCGGTCTGCCGCGGCTGCGGCCGGTTGACCGGTGACGCGCATGCCGTCTGCCCTTCCTGCTGGGCGAAACTGCCCTTGATCGAGCGGCCATATTGCGAGGTACTCGGCTCCCCTTTTTCATTCGACCCGGGGGAGGGCGCCGTCTCGCCCGAAGCGCTCGCCGATCCGCCCATTTTCGACAGGCTTCGTTCGGTCGCCCTACACGAGGGCATCGCGCGCGATCTGGTCCATGGCCTGAAATATCGTGACCGCACCGATCTGGCGCCGATGATGGCCGAATGGATGATCCGTGCCAGCGACGGCGCCGTCGCATCGGCCGACATGATCGTGCCGGTGCCGCTGCACGCGTTTCGCCTTTGGCGGCGGGGATTCAATCAAGCGGCGGAACTGGCGCGGGCGATCGCCGCGGGGGCGGAAAAACCCTATCGGCCGGACACGCTTCGACGTGTCAAGCGCACGAGACGGCAGGTCGGCCTCGCCGTCAGGGCACGCGAGGAAAATGTTCGCGGCGCCTTCTCCGTCCCGCAACGCTTGGGGCCAGGTCTGGCGGGGAAAGCCATCGTCCTCGTCGACGACGTCTATACGACCGGCGCCACCGTTTCGGCCGCCACGCGCGCGCTGAAAAGGGCAGGGGCGGGTGAGGTCACGGTTTTGACCTTTGCAAGAGCAATGTCCGGTCCTATATGACTAGAGAACGTGTCCGCCTCGGGCGGTCGCTGTAGCACTTTGAATTCCCGCATGATTTGTCTCTCCATCGGCGATCTGGCAGGCATGCGGTAGCGGATGTCCGGCATGTTGCCGGGATGGAAGGAGCAGTTCGAGGTCATGGCTTCGGTCGTCATTTATACGCGTCAGTTCTGCGGCTATTGCACCAGGGCGAAGAAGCTCCTGGAAAGCAAGGGGATCCCCTTTGTGGAGCATGATGCCACTTACGATCCGGCGTTGCGCCAGACGATGATCGAGAAGTCCAACGGCCGCAGGACCTTCCCGCAAATTTTCATCGATGATGTCCCCGTCGGCGGGTGCGACGATTTGCATGCGCTCGACCGCGCCGGCAGGCTCGACGAGTTGCTCGCCGCTTGAATTCGTGGGAGGAGGCGGGATGCGGGACGTTCTGATCCGCTTTCCTTGACCCTTCGAAATGCTTGGGGCCGCGCCAGGAAAAAGAGTGGAGAAGGGTGGTCAGGTCGCTCCGACCGGTCCTTCTCATCCGGAGAAATAGCAATGACATTCAAGGCTGCCGCCATCCAGATGTGCTCGGGCGTCGATCCCGCGAGGAACGCGGAGACAATGGCGAAACTGGCGCGCGAGGCGGCATCGCAAGGCGCGATCTACATCCAGACCCCGGAGATGACCGGCGCCGTCCAACGCGATCGCGAAGGGCTTCGGGCCGTCTTGAATGACGAGGCGAGCGACCTCGTTGTCCGGGAGGCGGCGCCGCTCGCCGGCGAACTCGGCATCTACCTTCACATCGGCTCGACGCCGATCGGTCTAGCGGACGGCAAGATCGCCAATCGCGGTTTCCTCTTCGGACCGGACGGCAAGAAGATCTGCGATTACGACAAGATACACATGTTCGACGTGGATCTCGATAATGGCGAGAGTTGGCGCGAAAGTGCCGTCTATCGGCCCGGATCCACGGCCCGCACAGTTGACCTTCCCTTGGGCAAGCTCGGTTTCGCGATCTGCTATGACGTGCGCTTTCCGGAACTCTTCCGCCGACAGGCAATCGCCGGCGCGGAGATCATGTCGGTGCCGGCGGCTTTCACCCGCCAGACGGGCGAGGCGCATTGGGAAGTCCTGCTGCGCGCCCGGGCGATCGAGAACGGGCTGTTCGTCATCGCCGCCGCCCAAGCGGGCGCGCATGAAGACGGGCGTGAGACCTTTGGCAATTCGATGATTATCGACCCTTGGGGCCGTGTATTGGCTCAAGCGGGCCCGACCGGCGAGGCCGTTATCATGGCCGAAATCGATGTGGCGGCGGCGCATGCCGCGCGAGGCCGGATTCCGAACCTCAAGAACGGGCGCGATTTCGTACTGGAAGAAGTGGTCCCGGCTGGGAAAGGAGGCGTTGCAGCTTGATCCACTACAATCTCATTTGTGACAATGGCCACGCTTTCGAAGGCTGGTTCTCCTCGAGCGATGATTTTGAACGGCAGTTCGAACGCCGCCTGATCACCTGTCCCACCTGCAGTTCCAGCACTGTCAGCAAGCAACTGATGGCACCGGCCGTCTCGACTGGGCGCAAGAAGGAAGCGCGGCAGGCCCTAGTCATGGATCAGGCGCAGAAGGAAACGATTGCAAAACTCCGCGAGATGGTGAAATCGATCCGTGAAAACGCCGAGGATGTTGGCGAGCGCTTCCCGGAGGAGGCGCGCAAGATCCATTACGGTGAGACCGACCAGCGCGGCCTGATCGGCAAGGCGAGCGCGGAAGAGGCGATCGCGCTTTTGGAAGAAGGCATCGAGATCGCGCCGCTGCCGGTGCTTCCGGACGATACGAACTGAGGGGATCAAGAGGACCATCGAGTTAAGGCCCCTCCCCAAACCCTTCCCACAGGTGGGAGGGGCTCCCCCGGCCGCACCGGCTGAGTTCCATCTCACCCTTCGCGCGACGCTCCGATGTTGTAAGCGGGCACTCGGGTGGCCGCGGGCTCCAAGCCCCTCCCACCTGTGGGAGGGGTCTACAGCCCTACGCGGCTTCGGCGCTTTACATCGGCCGTCTTGCGACGATCATATAGTTGATGTCCATGTCCCTCGAAAGATTCCACTGACTGGAAAGCGGGTTGAAGAACACGCCGGTACGGTCGGTGATCTCCATGCCGCTCGCCTCAAGCGGCTTTTCCAATTCCTCCGGGCGCACCAGCTTGTCATATTGATGCGTGCCGCGGGGCAGCCAGCGCAGCAGGTTTTCGGCGGCGAAGATCGCAAGTGCCGCGGCCTTGAGAGTGCGATTGATAGTGGCGATGAACATCAGCCCGCCGGGCCGTACCATGTGGGCGCAGGTGGTGACGAAGAAGTCGACATCGGCGACATGCTCGACCACTTCCATGTTGAGGACGATATCGAAGCTCTCGCCGGCTTCGGCGAGCGCCTCGGCGGTCACCGCACGGTAGTCGACCGCAATGCCGCTTCCCGCCGCGTGTGTCCTGGCGATGCCGATGTTCCGTTCCGAAGCGTCGGCCCCTAGCACGTCGGCGCCCATCCGCGCCATTGGCTCGGAGAGCAGGCCGCCGCCGCAACCGATGTCCAGCAGCCGCAGGCCCTTGAGCGGCTGGGGGCCCTTGGGGTCGCGGCCGAGATGTTCGCAGACTTTGTTGCGAATATAGGCAAGGCGAACTGGATTGAACTTGTGCAGCGGGCGGAACTTGCCGGTCGGGTCCCACCACTCGGCTGCCATCGCCGAAAAGCGGTCCACCTCGCTCTGGTCAATGGTCGTGCGTGCCGTCTCGCTCATCGGAGCCTCCTCGCCTCATTTAAGGTCCGGGCCTACCCGGTCCTTGCGGTTCTCGTTGTCAAGTCGGACGATCGACCGGCGATGTCAAGTGGGTGTCGGTCAGGCTTCGGCAGGCTGATAATGAAGGATGACCACGCCGGATTTCAACGGACGGACATGGGTGAGCGCGAGCTTCGTTCGTTCTGGGACGTTCTGGAAGAGCGGTGTGCCCTTGCCGAGCAGCACCGGATTGATGCCGAGGCGGTATTCGTCGACCAGCCCTCTGGCGGTAAGCGTCGCCGCGAAATTCGCGCTTCCGAAGATGAAAATGGTGCCGCCCTCGAGCTGCTTGAGGCGCTCGATCTCGGCGACGGCATCGCCGGAGACGAGCGTCGTATTGTTCCAGTCGGCGCTTTGAAGTGTCCTGGAGAAAACGAGTTTCTCGACGCCGTTCATGAAAGTTGCGATGTCGCCCTCGGCCGACGGCCAATAGGCTGCCATCAGCTCGTAGGTCACACGACCGAAGAGAAGCGTGCCGGCTTGAAGCTGGGTCTCGCCGATATAAGCCGCAAGCTCGTCCTCGAAGACGAACCAGTCAATGTCATGGCCCGGAGCTTCGAAGAAGCCGTCGGCGCTGACCATGTCCCACATGATGACCTTGCGCATGATTTTTCCTCCCGGTCGCTTTGAGTGCCATCGACTTTTGCTGGATCAGAATGGCAGTTCTGGTTCTGTTGTACAAGTGGTTTTATTAATGCATCGGTCTGGTTTGGGGCGGTTTGTGCTATCGATCCGGCACGCTTCGCCTGCGGAACGAGCGACAGTAGGGGATGGCGAATGAGCGGATCGGCTGGGCCGTGGAACTGCTTTCACCCGAGCCTTCCGAAAGGATTTCGGAGATCGGCTGCGGCCATGGCGTCGCCGTCTCGCTGGTCTGCGATCGCCTCGTTGACGGCCGCATGGTGGCGATCGACCGTTCCGCGGCGATGATTGAAGCTGCCAAACAGCGCAATTCCGGCCATATTGCTGTCGAGCGCCTCAAGCTCCATCTCGCCGAATTCGCCTCCGCCAATCTTGGCAGCGCCCGCTTCGACAAGGCTTTCGCGATGCGCGTTGGCGTCTTCGCCCGTGGCGATCCCGCACGTGAACTTACCCGGCTGGCGCGGCATCTGTCGCCCTCGGGTCGGCTCTTCCTCTTCTACGACGAACCGTCTCATCCAGCGGTCAATATTGCGCAACGTCTCGGGGCGGCCGTCTGCCGTCACGGTTGGACCGTCGAGGCGACGCTCACGCGGGCGGTCGAGGGTTGCGACGTTGCTTGCGTGATCGCGCGACCTCCCGTCTGACGGCCATTGCACCCCGTTCCCTGATCCGCTAAGAGACGCCGCGACTTTCCGCTCCCGAAGCGGGGACTGGCCGATGATCGCCAGGGCCCGGTAGGGATGCTTTTCTGACGCGCGTTCGCGCGGAAAACTTGTTGGTACGGTAGAGGCGAAATGGCACGCATCGTGATGAAATTCGGCGGGACTTCCGTCGCAGATTTGGACCGCATCTACAATGTCGCCCGCCATGTGAAACGCGAAGTGGAAGCCGGCCACGAGGTCGCGGTCGTCGTCTCGGCAATGTCCGGCAAGACTAACGAACTCGTCGGCTGGGTCGACAAAATGCCGAGGGTCGCGGGCTCGAATGCCCCGTTCTACGACGCGCGCGAATATGACGCCGTTGTCGCCTCAGGCGAGCAGGTGACCTCCGGGCTGCTCGCGATCGCGCTGCAGTCCATGGGCATCAATTCTCGCTCCTGGCAGGGCTGGCAGATCCCGATACGCACGGATAACGCCCATGGCGCCGCCCGCATCCTCGACATCGACGGCTCCGAGATCATCCGCCGGATGGACGAGGGGCAGGTGGCGGTCGTCGCCGGATTCCAGGGGCTCGGGCCCGACAATCGTTTGGCAACGCTCGGCCGCGGCGGCTCCGACACGTCCGCCGTCGCGATTGCGGCCGCCGTCAAAGCCGACCGCTGCGACATCTATACCGACGTCGATGGTGTCTATACGACCGACCCGCGCATCGAGCCGAAGGCGCGGCGGTTGAAGAAGATCGCCTTCGAGGAAATGTTGGAAATGGCCTCGCTTGGCGCCAAGGTCCTGCAGGTTCGCTCGGTCGAGCTTGCTATGGTGCATAAGGTTCGCACCTTCGTGCGCTCGTCTTTCGAGGATCCCGATGCGCCGGGCATGGGTGACCTTCTGAACCCGCCCGGAACGCTGATTTGTGATGAGGATGAGATCGTGGAACAGGAAGTCGTAACCGGCATTGCCTATGCCAAGGATGAAGCCCAGATCTCGCTGCGCCGCCTGGCCGACCGGCCGGGTGTTT
>JAPSJG010000271.1 GCA_031178305.1 Sinorhizobium sp. | reverse complement strand
TGGCGCTCGACGGCGAGTTGCTGTTCCAGGCTTTCGATGCGGGTCTTGAGCACGCGGATGCGCGGCGTGTCCTCGCCCATCTGGCTCTTGGCCGTGGCGAGATCGGCGTTGAGCTTCGTCAGTTCTCCTTCCAATCCGCCGATCAGCTGAACCGCGAGCTTCGCGCCTTCTTCCGGGCTGATTTCCTGCGATTTGTCGCGGTAGTCGCGCAGCTCTGCGCGTGCCTTGGAGAGCCGCGCTTCCCCGGCCAGCACCTCGTCCTGCGCGGCGCGTAGAACGTCGTTGCGCGCCGAAAGCGAAAGGCTGTTCACGAGATTGTCGCTCTGGTCGACGATGAATTGCGCGATCTCCTGCGCCTGTTTCGGCTCGAAGGCCTTGACGGTCACCTGCATGATGCCGGAGGCATGGTCGAAGCTGACCTTCACCATATCGCGCCAATAGGCGAGTTTGTCCTCGATCGGCAGATCGGAGCCGATGCCGTAGAAATAGTCGAGGCCGCGGGTTGCGTAGACGTCCTCGAGCTTGAACCGCCTGTCCGCATCCGCGGCCATCCGCTCGCTCAGGATATAGTCCATGAGGATGTAGCTGTCCGAAACCGTGCTGCCGCCGGAAGCTTGCGTGAACATGCCAAGAATATCGCTCGAAGCGCCGCCCTCGATGCTGCGCACGGCAAAGGAGGCCGTGCTGTGATATTGGTCGGCGGCGATGAAGGCCATGTAGAGCGAGGCAAGCGTGGCCGGCACGGCAACGAGCCCCAGGAAGGACGCGCCGATGATGGCGTGGCGCCAGCGCAGCTTCCTCAGCCATTTCGGCTGCCAGCCAGCTTTCTTGGGTAGTTCGACCTTGCGCCCTGGCAGCGGGATGACAGGTGCGCTCTCTCTGCCGAGTAGTCCCTCGAGGACCGCGATACCTTTGCTTTTCGCCGTGGCCTGGGCAGTGTTCGGCTTGCCGGCGGCCTGCGCGGGGTCAGGCTTGTTCACTGCCGCGTCCTTGCTTGCCGCCATTTAGCTTTCCTTCATATTCTTGTCGTGCGCGCGGATCGCGTCCTCGACATTCCCATAATAGGTCATCTTGCCTTTTTCCAGCACCACGCCGCAATCGCAATATTCGCGGATTGTACCGGTGCTGTGCGAGACCATGACCACATCTGAATCCTGCAGCCTGGTCTCGAAGACAGCCTGACACTTTTTCTTGAAGTTTGAGTCACCAACGGCGGTGATTTCGTCGACGAGATAATAGTCGAAGTTGACGCCCATGCTCAAGCCGAAGGCGAGCCGCGCCTTCATGCCGGATGAGTAGGTGCCGACCGGCGCCTGGAAGAAGGGGCCGAGCTCGGCAAAATCCTCGACATATCCGATCAGTTGCTCCGTATCGACGCCGTAGATCCGGGCAACGAAGCGCACATTCTGTTCGCCCGTCATCGATGGCTGAAAGCTGCCGGCAAAGCCGAGCGGCCAAGAGATTTTGCCGCGGCGGATGATCCGGCCTTTGTCGAGCTTGATGGCGCCGGCGATCAGGCGCAGCAGCGTGGATTTTCCAGCGCCGTTGCGGCCGAGAAGGCCGACGCTTTTGCCGCGGTTCAGCGTCAGCGATGCATCCTCGATGATCGGTTTCTTGATGCCCTTGGTGCGGGCATATTTGGTCGCCTGCTCGAAGCGAATCATTCGTTTCTCAGCGTCTTTCTGGAAAGGGTAAAGACCAGCATTCCGGCAAACAATGTCAGAAATGCGATTCCGTAGAGATAGTCCATGTCGAGGCCGATCGCCCTATATTCGGGGTAGAAGCCCTTGCGGAAGCCCATGATGATATGGACGAGCGGATTGATGAGCACGAGATCGCGATAGGGGGCGGGGATCGAGTCGGGCAGGAAGAAGACGCCGGAGATCAGGAAGAGAGGCCGGTTGACGATGGTGAAGACCTGCTCGTAGAGCGGATATCTAAGGAAGAGCACGCAATTGACCATGGCCACGCCAAGGCCGAAGATGCAGGCGAGCCCGACCGCTTCGAGTATCGAGGGCCAGTGGATGTTCGTGTCGACCCGCACGGTGGCGACGATCGTGCCGAGCACGATCAAAGCGACAAGCGATGTCGTGCCCATCTGCAGCAGGAAGCGGGCGACGATAGTGTCGATCGGCGCGACATTCGGGTAGCTGAGCAGCGCCTTGTTGGCCTTGACCGCGGCGTTCAGGTAACCCGTCACCGCCTGGTAGAATTGGAAGGCGATGTAGCCGGTGGCGAAGAAGAGCGCGAAGCTGGTGCCGAGCGCCGGTGCACGGGCGATCGCCTGGAAGATGACAGTCATCAGCAGGATATGCGCCGCCGGGTCGAGCAGCGCCCAGACATAGCCGCCGGGCTTGGATCCGAAGCGCGTCGCCATTTCGCGCACTAGAAGGGCACCGACGACGCGGAGATGGGTGGTGAGATAGCCCATGTCAGTCATCCGAACGGAAAGAGTATGCGGCCGATGATCCGGTACTTCCGCTCGGAAAGGGTGCGGAAGAAGCGGATCGGGTCTGCCCTGAAGTCTTCGACATCGCGGTCACTGCCAATCTTGCGGATCGCCGGCGTGACGAAGGCGGTCAGCAGATGGCGCCAGCCGAGAAGGCCGTAAGGGCCCCAGGCACGCCATTGCGGCCGGCGTCGGCGAAGGTCCTGCGGCTCGTCGAGCTGTTTTCTGATCGCGGTCACGGTTGCTTCGAATGAGGTTTGCGCTCCAGTCTCCGGATCGAAATAGCGAGGATAAAGCAGATAGGCGCCGGCGAAAAGCGCTTCGATGCTCAAGCGCCGCCCGCGGCGCGGGTTCGGCTGGCGGTCGTCCGTCAGGCCCCATCCGGCATAGAAGGGGCAGCCGGCGGTCGTAACAGGGATGCCGCGAATGAGCGCCTCGAAGCCCGCAAGCGAGGTGATCGTATAGACGTGGTCGACGGTGCGCAGCGCCTCGGCCAGCGGCAGGCTGTCGGTCACCAGCTCGCAAAGATGCGCCACGTCGGCGGGGTTGGACCTTGCCGGTCGAGCGCGGGCGAGCACGTCCGGATGCGGCTTGTAGAGGATCTGGGCGCCCGCCTGCTCGGACGCCGCGAGCCGCACCAGGTCGTTGTTGGTCATGCGGTCGAGACAGCCGTAGCGGATCGAAGCATCGTCCTCCACCTGGCCGACGACCAGCACCCGCTTGCGCGTCTTCTCCCCGTAGACCTCTTCGGCCGTCCGCCGCCGCGCGCCATTATATTTGCTGATGCCACTTTCGGTGAGAAGCGCGATGCCGGCGCGCGCGCGCCCCATCAGCGCCGCATCCGCTTCGAAGTCGTAGGTCTTGAGCAGCACTTCGAGGTCGGAGGCATGCCGGCAATCGAAATAAAGCGCCCTGCCGTCGAGTGCCAGCGAGAGCGGAGGCGTGCGGCTGGCGCTTGGTCGGGCCGATCGAAGGAAACCGTCCTCGATGAAGGTGACGGGAATGTTCCGCGCTTTTGCCAGAGCCTTCACTGCGCCCGGCAGCTCCGGGCCCCAGGCGAGAAATTCGGCGTCCTTCTCGGCCAGGATCCGCGGCTTCCAGACGCGCTCGAATTCGCGTTCGCCGACATTCATCGGGAGGAATCGGAGGTGCCTGTCGGGGAAATACCGTTCGAAAGACTCTCTCTTCCATCCGATGATCTGGACGGCAAAGGTCGTCACCGGCTCCGGTGCCGGAGCGGAGGAAATAGTCGCGAAGTCTTCCCTTTGTCGTCGCGTCACCGCCATCGGCGCCTTGAATCCGAAAAAGCAAGAGTGCTATTTACATGCCCTGCGGTCGATCCGCCAGTCGCAAGCGCTTACTGCTTGTCACAAATCATTGGTCTCGGACGGGTGCCCGTTCAAGCTCTCCGAGTCGTTCAGTGCAAATCATCTCGACAAGGCCGAGGAGGTGTTGGGTTCGCTCGAGAAGCCAGCTAAGCGCCTCGTTGGTTATCTCGAAGTGCTTCGAATAGCGTGCTTTTACATAGGCTTCGTTGAGAATGTTGTACCAGGCCGTGAAACGGTGCTGATCGCGGGGCCAAACTTCGACGAGCCGCCGGTCATGATCCTCGGCGAGGCCGCGAAGGAACTTGAGGTTGTGCGAAGGCGGACTGTAGTTGGTGAGTGTGAGGAGAAGACAGGAATACGCAGTCTCTATAGATTGATGCAGTTCAAAGGCTGAATGCCTCAACCGGTTCTTTCTGACGAGATATTGTGCTGTATCCACAAAGCTGAGTGCTGAAGGAAATTTGTCGTCAAAATTCTGCCGTGCCACCCTAAGCGCCTCGGCCGGAGACAGTGGTTTCGGCTCCGCCAGCGGCTCGTCGTCCAGTTCGTAGAGCACGATCCCATCGCGCCGGATATCAACGAAGAAATATTGCCCTTCGTAAAGGGCCGTGTTCACCTCCCGGCGCGAATGAACAATGAGGCTCACCGGCGTCTGAACCTCCGACAGATGCATTAGGCGATCCTGCGCCTTTGACCAGTAGGTTGCAAAATCCGTTAGCCGCCGATCATTTACCACGACCAAGAGGTCGTAATCGGATTTGTAGCCTTTCTTCGTGTGTGGCTCGTCGACCCAATTCCCGCGAGCGTAAGAGCCAAACAGAATGATTTTGAGAAGACGACCGCGCTTCTTGAAATCGCTTGTCCCGCCCTTCAGTGCGTCTTCCAACTCCTCGTGAAGGACCTCGACAACACGGGCGAGCTCGCGCTGCTTCTTCTCCGGCAGATGTTCGAGACTCGATCTCATCGACGATTGTGCGCGTTTCTCTTCGGCCATTCCTTTGAAACCACTAATTGAATCAAGACTACTGTAGATCGCGGTCACTCTTGTGCATACCCGTAAAATCGTGTTGGCCATGCCGGCGATCCCGGAGATACAGCGATGCTGTTCTCGGACGTCTTCGGATTCTTGGATGGCAGACAAGAAGTGTCAACTTAAACTCGGGCGTTGCGCCCGAGTGGGACGCGTCATTTCGAGCACCCGGACTGAAGCTAAGCCAAGGGCGACGATCGCCGCTTCAGCCATAGCGTCTTGAACAAGCAGGAACGAATGTCGGCCGCTACGATCATTACAGACCTTGCAAGTTGTTGGGTCGCCGAGCGGAGCAACTGGCCGGGCGCAGTCGGTCCCGGCTTCCGCCCTTCGGGCGCTATGCTAAGCCTCCTGTGGCTGCGCTGTTAACCGGTCAAGTTGCGCGCGAACTGGCTTCGACGCTAAAGCGTCTGCGGCTGGTGCGTCCATTTCTCTTATCATGGCCCTGAGGGGCCAGCTGGAGCATCGCGAGCGTTGCCAGGCCCTCGCGCCTAAGACCTTGCAGAGCCCGCCCCTGGTCAGCTGCCCGACGGATTGCCGCCAGCTTGAATTCACAACAGAGCGCCGGCGACGGAGGACCTGAGAGCAGCGGTCGCCCAACCCTCTCGATGAGCAGTAATCCTGATCGCCGCTCAACCTATCAAGATCGAATATTGCGGGCCCCGGGCCGATCCGAGCATCACGGATGGAATTTTAGCAGCGCTTCTGCAGGCAACGATCCTTAGCCTTTTGGCCCAGTTTGCAACATGGGGAGTGTGTCTGTTTTTGACTGCGCAGCACCGATGAGAGATGGACATGAGTAATCGCGAAAACGAAATGGTTGATGAAACCGCCCTCGATCCCTTGGAAACTGCGGCACAGTGCGCCGCTTCGGACCTTCTGGATTTTGCGGCGCAGCTTGCCGGGCTCGCCGAAGGCCTTGAGGCTTTGGCCGCA
>JAPSJG010000270.1 GCA_031178305.1 Sinorhizobium sp. | reverse complement strand
GATTGGCAGCGCCGCGATTGTAGACATAGCCGAGGTCGCGGATCGCGGCATTCACCTTCCCCCGCGTCACCTCATTGACGAGCGAACTGCCCTGCAGCACGAGCGACACGGTCGACTTCGACACGCCGGCGGCGCGCGCAATGTCGACAACCGTCACTCGCTCCCTTGCCATGAAATCCTCCCCATCAATTTCCCGCTTCTTTCACCTACATAATTGGAACGATCCAAACTCGTCAAGAGGCATTTTGTTGCATTTTTCTGATTGCCTCCTGGAGACTCCCACGAGCGAAGTGCTAAAGATGCCAAACCAAAAGGCGACACAAATGCTATTAATTCAGAGGCTTGAGGCTGACATTTGGGCGGGTAGCCGCGGGAGAGGGCAACCTTGTGGCAACAGAAAGCAGCGCCTGCCCCTCCGCAGCCTCGAAACTTCGCCTTGCCATTTGGAACGATCTAAATTATTTCGGAGTCGCAGAACGGAGGAGGATGAACGCCGATGACCAGACTGATGCTGCCTCGCCAAGACGGCTCGCTTGAACAATACCAGCTCCGCGGGACGCCTATTGCCCGGCCGGAAACGGTTCCGACCTTCAACCGCATCGCCTATGCGGCGGCCCACGTCGTCTCGGACCCGTTGCGCGACTCCGATCCCTGGGGAAATTCGGCGATCGATTGGGACGCGACGATGGCGTTTCGCCGTCACCTCTGGAGCCTCGGCTTCAAGATCGCCGAGGCAATGGACACCGCCCAGCGCGGCATGGGGCTTTCCTGGGCGGGCGCGCAGGAACTGATCCGCCGCTCGCTCGCCGAAGCGCGGAGCATTGCCGGCGCCGACCTCGCCTGTGGGGCCGGCACGGACCAGCTCCCCCCAGCCGAGGCCCGCTCGATCGAGGATGTGATTGCGGCCTATGAGGAACAGATCGGCTTCGTAGAGGCGCAAGGCGGCCGCGCGATCATGATGGCGAGCCGGGCGCTCGCCCGCGTGGCGCGCTCCTCAGACGATTACCGGCGCGTCTACGGCCGCATTCTTTCCCAGGCGCAGGACAGGGTTGTGCTCCATTGGTTGGGCGACATGTTCGACCCGCAGCTGAAAGGCTATTGGGGCTCGGAGAATTTCGAACAGGCGCTCGAAACGGTGCTGGCGATCATTCGCGAGAACAGCGCCAAGGTCGAAGGCATCAAGATTTCGCTGCTCGACAATGCCAAGGAAGTGAAGCTGCGCAACGATCTGCCGGAGGGCGTGCTCTGCTTCACCGGCGACGATTTCAACTATGCGAAGCTGATCGAGGGCGACGGCGAGAGATACAGCCACGCCTTACTCGGCATCTTCGACGCCGTGGCGCCCTCGGCTTCGAAGGCGCTAGCCGCGCTCGCCAGCGGGGACGGCGCAACCTTCCGCGGCGTCATCGAGCCGACTGTGCCGCTCTCGCGCAAGATCTTCGAGGCACCGACGCAATATTACAAGGCTGGAGTCGTGTTTCTGGCCTGGCTGAACGGCCATCAGCGCCATTTCACCCTGCCGGCCGGCCTGCAATCCGCCCGTGGGCTCCTGCACTACGCGGATATTTTCCGCCTGGCCGATCAGGCAAATGTGCTCGACAGGCCGGAGCTTGCGACAACGCGGATGCGGAATTTGCTTGCCGTGCTCGGGGTGGAGCAGGGAGCCCAGCTTGCGGTTAATTAGCGTATTGGTCCTACGCGCCTGCGCCCTGCACTGAGAATACCCCTCCCCACAGGTGGGAGGGGCTACAGCGCTGCGCGTCTTATCAGACGCGCAAAAGTTGCTGTAGCACTTTGGATTGCTGCATGTCTTTGTCCTTAATTCGAGGTCGATTTAGGGAGACATGCAGTAGGCGCGTGCGGGGATCGCCTGCCCATTTGCAGCCTTTGCACCTGGCGGCAGCGACAGAAGCGGTGACGGCGCGGCAGATAAAGCCCCTTCCACTCGTGGGAACGGTTGGGGAGGGGCGAGCGACTTGCAACTCGCCCCGATAGTTCAGAGAATCGGCGCCACCAGTCCCCTCTTCGCCAGCATCGCGTCCGGCCTCGGCAATTTGCCGCGGAAGGCCTTGTACGCGTCTTCCGGATCGATTGCGCCGCCGACGGAATAGATGTGGGTCTTGAGTCTCGCCGCCATTTCCTGATCGAAGGGGTCGCCGGTCTCCTCGAAGGCGGCGAAGGCGTCGGCGTCGAGCACTTCCGACCACATGTATGAATAGTAGCCAGCGGAATAACCGTCGCCCGAGAAGACATGGAGGAAATGCGGGCTGCGGTGGCGCATGACGATGGATCTCGGCATGCCGATCCTCTCCAGTATCGCCGCCTCCATGGCCATCGGCTCGCCGATGTCTTCCGCCGTGTGATAGGCCATGTCGACAAGCGCGGACGACGTGAACTCGACGGTGGCGAACCCGGAATTGAAAGTCCGGGCGGCCAGCACCTTCTCGAGCAACTTCTCAGGCATCGGCTCGCCGGTCCGGTAGTGCACGGCGTAGGTTTTCAGGATATCCGGCACCGTCAGCCAATGCTCATAGAGCTGCGACGGCAGCTCGACGAAATCGCGCGACACGCCGGTGCCGGATACGGACGGATAGGTGACGTTAGACAGCATGCCGTGAAGCGCGTGGC
This sequence comes from Sinorhizobium sp., assembly GCA_031178305.1. Classification (GTDB taxonomy): domain Bacteria; phylum Pseudomonadota; class Alphaproteobacteria; order Rhizobiales; family Rhizobiaceae; genus Sinorhizobium. Next base: position 3,124 of record JAPSJG010000270.1, on the reverse strand, counting down.
CGAACTCATGGAAGAGGGTGCGGGCGTCATCGAGCGAGAGCAGCGCCGGCTTGCCGTCGGCGGGCTTGGCGAAGTTGCAGACATTGTAGACGATCGGGATTTCGCCGACCGCGCCATTCTTCAGTTTCAGCTTGTGCTGCGACTGGAACGAGCTCATCCAGGCGCCGGACCGCTTGGATGGCCGCGCGAAATAGTCCCCCAGGAACAGCGCCACGAGCTTGCCTCGAGGGTCGCGGATCTCGAACACCCGTACGTCGGGATGATAGGCGGCGATGCCCTTCCTTTCCGTCGCCGTGATGCCGAAGAGGCGGCGCGCGACCTCGAATGAGGCGTCGATGATCTTCTCGAGCTGCAAATAGGGCTTCAGCTCGCTCTCGGAGAAGCTGAATTTCTCAGCGCGCAACTTCTCGGCATAGTGGCGCCAATCCCAGGGCATGACCTCGTGATTGCGCCCCTCGGCTGCGATGAGACCGGCAAGCTCCGCCTCCTCCTCGCGGGCGCGCGCTACGGCTTTTTCCCATACCTGCATGAGAAGGTCGTTCACGGCCTGGGGCGTCTTGGCCATGGTGTCGTCGAGCTTGAGCGCCGCGTAGCTCTCGTAGCCGAGCAGCCTCGCCTTTTCCGCCCGGAGCGACAGCGTCTCGGCGATGATCGGGCGATTCTCGGTCTTGCCGCCGTTTTCGCCGCGGGCGATCCATGCCTTGAACGCCCGCTCGCGCATCTCGCGACTTTCCGAGAACGTCAGGAACGGCTCTATGATCGAGCGCGACAGCGTAACCGCATATTTGTCCTCCGCGCCGCGTTCACGCGCGGCGCCGGCCATCGCATCCTTGAGGAAATCCGGAAGGCCGGCGAGTTCCTCTTCGCTGGCGAGCAGCAGCGTCCTGTTCTTCTCGTCGGCAAGCACGTTCTGGCCGAATTTCGCGCCGAGGCTGGCAAGCTTCTCGTTGATCGCCGCAAGCCGCTCCTGCTCTGGCTTGTCAAGCCGGGCGCCGGACTTGACGAATCCCTTCCAATGCCGCTCGAGCACACGCATGGCCTCGATGTCTAGGCCGAGCACACCGCGTTTCTCCCATAGCGCGTTGATGCGGGCGAAGAGGGCAGCATTTGTGCCGATCTTTGAATAGTGGCGCGACATCTTCGGTGCGATCTCCCGCTCCAGCGCCTGGATCGCGTCATTGGTATGGGCGCCAGCCTTGTTCCAGAAGAGCGCGGAGACTCGAGAGAGATCGCCGCCGGCGATCTCCAGCGCGACGACGGTGTTGTCGAAGGTCGGCGGCTCCGGATTATTGGCGATCCCGTCGATCTCCGCTTCATGGACTGCAAACGCCGCATCGAAGGCAGCCGCGAAATCCTCGTCCTTCACCGATTCGAAGCGCGGCAGGCCCTCGTGACCGGTCCAGTGGACGAGGGCAGGGTTGAGCGAAACGCTGACGGTCATTGAGATTCCTTTCGAAGAGCGGCAGGCCGGAAGAAGGTGCGCCCCCCGGCATGCGGAAAAATCAGGTGGTCCGACGGAGGCGAGCCGTCAAGGCCTACGCAGGTTAAAAAGCCCAGGCGCCGCATGCCAGATCGCCTGCGCGGCAAAGCCGATGAACAAAAGCCCCGACATCCGGACGATAACGAGTTCGTGCCGGCGGTAGAAGCGGCGGACGAAGGACGCGCCGATGATCGCGATCAGGATCATGTCTGCGAGCAGGAATCCGATCAGCGATACGGCGAGCAGCATTGGTAGGGCATCGAATTCCAGCGCATTGGCCGATCCGGCGAGCAGCGCCGTGAAGGTCGCAAGCGCAACCGGATAGCCTTTGGGGTTGGTGAGACCGAAAACGAGGCCGCGGCGCAGCGGCCGCTCGACCTCCAAAAGCGGCCGGTTCTCGCCCTTCGGCCGCGCGTTGAGCGCCGTCCAGCCGATCCAGGCGAGATAGGCACCGCAGAGGAGGCCGAGAATATCGAAAATCGCGGTCCCGATCGAGCGGGCGCCGACGATGGCGACGAGGGCGAGTGTAGACCAGAGGACATCGCCAGCAAGATGCCCGCCCATGAAGAGCGCCCCGGCCTTGCGTCCCTGGCCGGCGCCGATGCCGAGCAGCGCCAGGAAGGCGGGCCCCGGAATCAGCGTATAGGACAGCGCGGCGAGAAAGGCACCGACAAGAAGCGTTTCAGACATCCTGGAGACCCCCCCGGTTTCAGTCGGGGCATTCGAGCGCCGGCCCATGATTCCGTCAAGCGGAAATGCGCACGGCGCGATCGAGCAGGCCGCACGCACAATTCTTTCGTCGACGCGATTTCCCTCGATACGAAGTTGCGCTAAGAACCGCCCGAGTTCCCCCCCGCAAGAGGATGATCCATGACTGTGCGCAATCTCTTCCTTCTGCCCGGCGACGGCATCGGCCCGGAAGCCATGGCGGAAGTCCGCAAAACCATCGAGTACATGAACGCCGAGCTTGGCGCCGGTTTCGTGACGGACGAAGGGCTTGTGGGTGGATCCGCCTATAACGCTCATGGCATGGCGATCTCGGAAGAAGACATGGCCAAGGCACTTGCCGCCGATGCGGTGCTCTTCGGCGCGGTCGGTGGGCCGAAATGGGATGCGGTCCCTTACGAAGTGCGGCCGGAAGCGGGCCTCCTGCGGCTTCGCAAGGATCTCGAGCTCTTCGCCAATCTGCGCCCGGCGATCTGCTATCCGGCGCTTGCCAACGCTTCGTCGCTGAAGCCGGAACTGGTAGAGGGCCTCGATATCCTCATCGTGCGCGAGTTGACGGGCGGCGTCTATTTCGGCGAGCCGAAAGAGATCATCGACCTCGGCAATGGTCAGAAGCGCGGCATCGACACCCAGGTCTACGACACCTATGAGATCGAGCGCATCGCCGGCGTCGCCTTCGAGCTGGCGCGCACCCGCAGGAACCGCGTCTGCTCCATGGAAAAGCGGAACGTGATGAAGTCCGGTGTGCTCTGGAACCAGGTGGTTACCGAAACGCACAAGGCGAAATATCCTGACGTCGAGCTCGAGCACATGCTGGCGGATGCGGGCGGCATGCAGCTCGTGCGCCAGCCGAAGCAGTTCGACGTCATCGTCACCGACAACCTCTTTGGCGACATGCTCTCCGACGTCGCCGCAATG
>JAPSJG010000269.1 GCA_031178305.1 Sinorhizobium sp. | reverse complement strand
GCGAGCGCGCAGAGAAGCTCAAGGCCGAGGTCGCGGAACTGAAGAACGCACTGCCTGCCGCCGAGGACGAAAGCCGGCGGCTCGAGGCCGAGCTCACGGATGCCTTGTCGCGCATTCCAAATATTCCACTCGAGGACGTACCGGTCGGTCCGGACGAAAGCGCCAACGCCGTCACGCGGATCGTCGGATCGAAGCCGCAATGGAACCACCGGCCGCTGGAGCATTTCGAGATCGGCGAGGCCCTCGGCTTCATGGACTTCGAAGGCGCGGCACGCGTTGCCGGTTCCCGTTTCACGATCCTCACGGGTCAGCTTGCGCGCCTGGAGCGTGCACTTGGCCAGTTCATGCTGGACCTGCACACGCAGGAGCACGGCTATGTCGAGGTCCAGCCGCCGCTTCTCGTCCGGGACGATGCGATGTACGGGACGGGACAGCTGCCGAAATTCGCGGAAGACCTCTTCCGGACGACCGACGATCGCTGGCTGATCCCGACGGCAGAGGTTCCATTGACGAACATGGTCCGCGAGCAGATCCTCGACGCCGAGAAGCTGCCGCTGCGCTTCACGGCCCTGACGCCCTGCTTCCGTTCGGAGGCGGGCTCCGCCGGGCGGGACACTCGCGGCATGCTGCGCCAGCATCAGTTCAACAAGGTCGAGCTGGTTTCTATCACGGAAGCCGAGAGCTCGATCGATGAACATGAGCGGATGACGGCCTGCGCCGAGGAGGTCTTGAAGCGGCTCGGCCTGCATTACCGCGTGATGACGCTCTGCACCGGCGACATGGGCTTCGGCGCACGCAAGACCTACGATCTCGAGGTGTGGTTGCCGGGCCAGGACACCTATCGCGAGATATCGTCCTGCTCGGTCTGCGGCGATTTCCAGGCCCGGCGCATGAACGCGCGCTACCGCACTAAGGAAGACAAAGGAACGAAATTCGTTCACACGCTCAACGGTTCCGGCGTGGCCCTCGGTCGGGCCCTGATCGCCGTCATCGAGAATTACCTCAATGAGGATGGTTCCGTCACGGTGCCGGAGGTACTGGTTTCTTACATGGGCGGCTTGAAGCGGATCGAGAAGGCGGCTTGAGCGCCGGCGGGGGAAAGTGACCGGAATGCGCATCCTGTTGACGAATGACGATGGCATTCACGCCGAGGGGATTTCCGTGCTCGAGCGGATCGCACGGACGATCTCGGACGACGTCTGGGTGGTTGCTCCTGAAGTGGACCAGAGTGGCCTCGCCCATTCGCTGACCCTGTCCGAGCCTCTGCGCCTGCGCGAGGTGTCGGAGAGGCGCTTCGCGCTCAGGGGAACGCCGACCGATTGCGTGATCATGGCGGCGCGAAAGCTCCTCGATCGCAAGCCGGACCTGGTCCTTTCGGGCGTCAATGTCGGCGCCAATCTGGCGGACGATGTAACTTATTCCGGAACGGTTGCCGGAGCGATAGAGGGTACCCTACATGGCATCCGCTCGATCGCGCTGAGCCAGGCCTACCACCATTCCGTCGGCAGAGTCGTTCCGTGGGAGGTCGTCGAGACCCACGCGCCGGCGCTAATCCGCAGGTTGATGACGGTGGACCTGCCGGAGGGGACGCTGATCAATCTCAATTTCCCGAATTGCTCGGCCGACGCGGTGGCGGGCGTGGAAGTCACCTCTCAGGGCAAGCTCGAAATCGGGCTCAGCATCGACGAGCGCATGGACGGCCGCGGCTTTCCCTATTTCTGGCTACGTTTCGGAGAGCGCTCCGGTGATTTCCGCAACGGAACCGACATTCGTGCGCTGCGTGACAACCGCATTTCGGTGACCCCGCTCAAGCTCGATATGACCGACTATACGGTTCAGGAACGCATCGAGCGGGCCTTGCAGGAAGGAAGTGCCGCTTGAGCGGGCGCGTTTCGCAGCAGGAGGGGCTGGCGGCGATGGCGCTGCGTCTTCGCGCCGCCGGCGTGGCGAACAATGATCTCTTGAGGGCGGTGGAGCAGACGCCCCGCGGTTTTTTTTGCCCGGCACAATACCAGGAGGACGTCTATTCCCGGCGATTGATCCCGCTCGATTGCGGTTCATTCATGGAAGGCTGCGATTTCGCGGTCCGGCTGCTACACTGCCTGAATCTCAAGCCGGGGCAGCGCGTCCTCGAGGTCGGCACGGGTAGCGGCTTCACCGCGGCGGTGATGGGACGCATCGCTGAGCGCGTGCTGACGATCGACCGCTATCAGACATTGGTGGGCACGGCTCAGAAGAATCTCGAGAAGGCCGGAGTCCGAAACGTCGTCGTCAGGCACGCGGACGGCAGCGTAGGCGTGCCGGGAGAGGGGACCTTCGACCGCATTCTGATCACCGCCGCCTTCGACAGTCTGCCGCGCACGTTCTCCGATCACCTCGTATCCGGCGGCACCTTGCTGGTCCCGATCATGATGAGCGCGACGCGCTGCCGTATCGTCCGCGTCAACCGTACCGGCAGCCGCTTCGACCGCGAAGATCTCTTCGAAGCGCCGTACCTTCCGATTGTATCGCAATTGGCATTCTTCCTTTGAGGGAAGCCTTGGAGAGGCGCCTTTAATCACCTACTGCATGTCTCCCTAAATCGACCTCGATCTAAGGGGAAAGACATGCAGCAATTCAAAGTCCCACAGCGAGCTTTGCGCGTCTGATAAGACGCGCGGCGCTGCGGTTAATCCTTTGTTAACGAGCTCCAGCTTCGCGCAAGCTTACCGGCTTAGCCCGGAAGGGCACGATGGCTAGTGGCGCGCCTGGATCATGGTTCCGCTTTCTTCGCTCTTCGTGAAATGACGGAGACGGCAGATGCAAATTGCGAACAGGTTGACGACAGCGACGGCTGGGGACGGTTTGAGCAATCTTGCCGGGCGACCGGCCGGTCCGACGGGGACCGCTAACAAGGAGGACGCCACTGCACAAGCGGTGCAGGCTGCCTTCTTCGATCCGACGCCGCGGATATCGCTCTCTGTCGACGCGCTGCTTTATCTCAGCCGCGCAAAGAAAGCTCCGGAAAAGCTGCCTGCCTTGACCACGGATGAGTGGAACAACAGCTTGTCCCCCCAGCTCGCGGCACGGGAGCATCAGGCCTTCGGCAAGTTTGCCGATACCGGCGATTACAAGGCCTACTATCGCGGCTTCATCGAATACTACGACAGCCTGCGCCCGGAGGATCAAAACAGCGTGCGCTACTTCGGCACCCGCGAGGCCGCGGTCGCAGGGTTGCGGTCGCTCGAATATGATTCCGAGAGTGGCCTCGACATCAACGCGAACTTCAAGCGGATCGTCAGCGTCTTCCTTGACGAGGACAAGACCGCCTCGTCGACCGTCGCGCCTCCCCTGGCGCCGGCCGGCGAGCCGATCTATGGCTGGGACGCGTCGAATATCAGTTACGAGATCGAAGCGCCCGAACCGCGGTCTCTCTCCGAGATCGAGCGCCTCTACTCGGAGCTGCTTTGAGGTCACCTACTGAATGTCTCCTTAAATCGATCTCTATTTAAGGACAAAGTCATGCAGCGATTCAAACGACTACAGCGATTTTTGCGCGTACTGTGGCCGGGGCGGGCATACCTTCTTGGCGTGGGTATGGTTAGCACTTCGTCAAATTTCTGCCGTCCTTAACCGGGCGGTAACTCTGATGCGCTTTAATCATTCCACAGCGAGTTGCGTTCGGAGTGGTTAGGCGTCATGCGTGAAATTGCATCTCCCAGTGCCGGGAAGTCCTTGATCCGTCTGTGTGCGGCGGTATTGCTGGCAAGTGCCGCGGCCGGCTGTAGCTCTGGCGTGAGCCGCTTTGACGGGCTATTTTCCAGCTCTGACGGCGTGACGACCGGCTCGATCCCTGAAAATTCGGCGACGGTCCCAAGAGGCGACGTCGCTGGCAGCCAAATGGCAAACGGCCAGTCCTATCCGAGCGCTGTTCCGGCTGGCTCCTATGAACAGATGGATGTCGCGAGTGCGCCGGTATCGAGCGCTCGTGCAGCATCGACGCCGATCTCTGTGCAGCGCACTGCCCTGGCTGAGCCGGCGCCCGCGATGCCTCGCCAGGCGCCGGCGCTTGCCCCCGCCCGCCAGCCGCAGCCAGTGCATGCGAAAGCCGAGCCGCAGCCCGCATTTAAGGGATCGTCCGGCAAGGGTGGGTGGAGCACTGACAATGCGCCGACGATCATGGTGCGTCAGGGGGATACCCTTGCCGTGCTCTCGCGCCGGTTTGGTGTTCCTGAGACGGAGCTCCTGAAGGCGAACGGCTTGAAATCCGCCGGCCAGCTGGAGCCGGGTCAGCGTCTCGTCATCCCCACTTTCGGCACGGCAGGCAGCGCGGCGAAAGCGGCGGCATCGGGGTCGATCGCTGATCTTGATGGTGGCCGCAAGCAGCCATTGCCGATGCCCTCCGGTCAGCGCGAGGTGGCAATCCTTCCGGGGCAGTCGCAGGCGCGTGACAAGAGCGAAGGTCGCGCGGATGTGGCTGCCGGGAAGGTCAATACCGCAGGTGAGGGGTCGGCCGGCGTCTATGTCGTCAAGGCGGGTGACTCGCTCAACCGAATCGCCAAGGCAAACGGTGTTTCGGTCAGCGCGCTCAAGCAGGCGAATGGCCTTACGACCGAATCCATCCGCATCGGTCAGAAGCTGAACTTGCCGGGGGCGGCGGTCGCGAGTGATGCGCCCGCAACGCCTTCCGTGCCCTCGACCAAGGTGGAAACGAAAGTGGCGTCGCTCGAGCAGAGCAAGCCGGCCGAATACAAGCCTCCGGTCGCCAAGGAGAGCGTTTCGGAGGTCGCGATCAAGAGTGACGTCGTCGAGGAATCGCCGAAGGCGACCGGGATCGGGAAGTATCGGTGGCCGGTGCGCGGCGCAGTCGTTGCCGCCTATGGTGCCAATGTCGACGGCAATCGCAATGACGGCATCAATATTTCGGTGCCGGAAGGCACGCCCGTAAAGGCGGCCGAAAACGGTGTGGTCATCTATTCGGGCAGCAGTCTGAAAGAACTCGGAAATGCCGTCCTGGTCCGCCACGATGACGGCACCGTCACGGTTTACGGCAACGCCTCCGAGCTCAAGGTGCAGCGCGGACAGAAGGTGCAGCGTGGTCAGACGATCGCCGCTTCCGGTATGAGCGGCAGGGCCACCCAACCGCAGCTGCATTTCGAGGTGCGCAAGAATGCGACGCCGGTCAACCCGGCGACCTATCTCGAGTAACTGTTCGGTGCATCCTTGCAGCGCCGCGCGTCTTTTCAGACGCGCAAAGCTCGTTGTAACTCTTTGAATCTGCGCATGGAGCTTTCCGAGTATCGGTTGCGATTTTCGGGCCGATGCGCTGGCTCGGGATGAGGAAACGTGTGCGCGGTTTTCCGCCCGCATCCCGCGCCAACTTCCAAGAATCGATCACGTTATGACTTTAGGTCGATCCGACCTAAAACATTGTGATCTAGTTGCGCTGCGACTGCAGTCATCAGACCGGATCGCCGAGCGGGCGGCGCAGGCGTCCTGCAAGATCTTGAATAAATTGCCAGGCGACGCGGCCGGACCGCGATCCCCGCGTCGTCGCCCATTCGAGCGCATCGGCATGGAGCGCTTCTCGTTCGACCGACAGGCCGTAATAGCGGGCATATCCCTCGACCATGGCGAGGTAATCGTCCTGGCTGCATTTGTGAAAACCAAGCCACAGGCCAAACCGATCCGACAGCGACACTTTTTCTTCAACCGCCTCGGAAGGGTTGATAGCGGTCGACTGCTCGTTTTCCATCATGTTGCGCGGCAGAAGGTGCCGGCGGTTGGAGGTCG
>JAPSJG010000268.1 GCA_031178305.1 Sinorhizobium sp. | reverse complement strand
AGCCCCCGGTGCCAACTCGGCGAAAACCTCAATGGCGCTCTTCCGACAGTCGGCGGTGCCAACCTCGGTGATAATCGTTGGCATGACAGCGTCCACGACGAACCCGGCATCCTTGAGCAACCGGGGGCCATTTGACGAAGGATGCGCGGGTTTGTCACCAGGGAGGCGATGATCGCGTCATCTGGTCGGGACGCAAAGGGTTGCAACCAACCTGCGAGAACGTGAAAGCCCGGTCGCCGTGGCATCCTGATCCTTCACGGATCGCTGCGCCAGGTGTCCTACTCGCGGCTCCTTGCTCAGGAGGCCGGGCGATTGCTGGAGCACTTCGGGGCCGAAGTGCGCTTCTTCGATCCTTCCGTACTGCCGCTGCCGGACGATCCGCTACGGAAGGAACAGGCCGCCGAAAGGAAAGCGGGTGTCGTTGAAGGCAATTTAGTCACTCAGGATTCCTAGGGCTTCGCGTGGATGCAGCCACGGCGATAAACGCACTGATGCCGAGGGTGCCAAGCAGAGCATTGACGAACAGCGCCATGGCGATGCCGAGATGCTCCATCGCCATGGCGAACACGAAGGGGGCGGCCGCTCCGATCGCCAGCCTTGCGGCTGCCATCTTGCCCGTGATCGCGCCATATCCAGCGGAGCCGAAAAGGTAGAGCGGCAAGCTTCCCTGAGCGATGCTGTTGATACCGGACCCGAGACCAAGGCAGATGGCGAAAGCCACCGCGCCGGGCAACCAGTCGCCCGACACCCCGAGCACCAGGACGCCGAGGACCATGAGGGTCGCGGAAACTATTGCAAGCGCGGGCGGAGATAGGCTCTGACCGAAGGCCATGTTGATCAGGCGGCTCATGACCTGTGCCGGGCCGAACAGCGAGCCGATGACGACCGCCGCACCGCCAAGTCCGATCGCGCCGAGCATCGGCACCATGTGCGCGAGAATTGCAGCGAGAGTGAAGCCCGAAAGCGAGAAGGCAAAGGAGACCAGTATCATGCCGCGACGGCTAGCCTGCGGCGGAAGAGCGCCGACGACAACTTCGCGGGTTTGTGCCGCGTCCGTCCTGGAACTGCCCTTTCCGGCTCTCCTGATCCCGTAGTGCAGTGGCATGCAGATGAGGAGATTCAACGCGGCAAACAAAAGATAGATTTCCCGCCAGGACAGGTATCCGGTCAGTGTCGCGGCGATCGGCCAGAAAATGGTGGAAGCAAAGCCGCCGATCAGGGTCAGGTAGGTGATGCTGCGGGAGGCTGAACGCGGTTCGCTCTCCACCAGCGTCGCGAAGGCTGCCTGGTACTGGACCATACCCGAGGAGACTTCGAGCAGAACAATCGCGAGGGCGAAGATTGCCACGGACGGGGACCAGGCACAAAGCGCCAGGGTGAACGCCGAAAGGGCCGAACCAAGCGTCATCACCGTCGCCGCGCCAATCCTGTCCATGTGTCTGCCGATGAACGGAGCCGACAGGCCCCCAACGAACAGCGAGACCGAGAAGACGGCGAAGACTCGCTCTAGGCTTATGCCCAAGTCTTCGGCCATTCCAGGCGCGAGGATGCTGAAGGAGTAATAGAGGGTGCCGTAGCCGATGATCTGCGTAACGCCGAGCGCGGAGACGATGCCCGCCGGAACCTTGGTCTTATGCAACGACGTATTCCTCGGCGCTTTATGCTTCGGTCGGGCAGCAGCAAGCGGATCGTTCTACCGAGCCGCGGATTTCGGGATGTCCCGCGCAGCAGTCTTCCATCAGAAACGTCACGAGGTCGGCCAACGTGTCGTAACTTGCGCGGTAGACGATCGAACGCGACTCCCGGCGCTGGGAGATGAGGCCCGAGCGATCGAGTTCCTTGAGATGGAACGAGACGTTTGATGGAGAGACGTTCATGCGTTCGGCGATAGAACCGGCGGCCAGACCTTCAGGGCCGGCGACGACCAGGGTCCTTACGATGGCGAGCCGGGTCTCCTGGGAAAGCGCAGCGAAGGAAGCGAGGGCTTGACGATCATCCATATTTCAATAATCCTTGAAACATTGAAGTCAAGGAATAGCTCAGATGAACATGATCGACAATACCCATTCCGACAGAACCGACATCACGCTCGGGCAGTTGCTCGACAGGATCGCGGACGCCCCGGAACTGCCACTGGTGTTCACATACGACGGAAAGCCCGTGAAGCCCGGCTATCACGTGACCGAGGTCAAGGCTGGCCAGTTCGCAGCGCTTGACTGCGGGGCGAACCCGGAGGCCTGGTCGGAAATCTTCGTGCAGCTGTGGGACATCGAGGAGGACGGGCGGACCCATATGGAGGCCGGGAAGTTCGGATTCATCGTTCGCAAGGTTTCAGAACACGTCCGTCTCGACGGCTCTGCCAAGCTGACCTTCGAAGTGAGCGATGGAGTCCGCCCGATGCAGTTGTTCTGCGCGAACGATCCTGTCGCGGAAGACGGCGCCCTTCACGTTGCGTTGACGCCGCGTCCCGCGAGCTGCAAGCCTCGGGACCGCTGGCTGGCCGAGCAGTCGACTAAGGAAGCTTCGTGCTTGGGTTCATCCACCAGCTCCAAGTGTTGCGCATGAGGTCCTGCGTTCGTTTCAGGCAAAAGCTGTAATCTGCCTATGTCGCTGCCACCGCAGCGAGCATGATCCACTTCGGCGCGAATTGCATTCGATACCTCGTCGCTGCTCCCAGAGATGTTCCGACAGCGCGCGCGATAGAGGAACTCAGATGTCCGCATTCTCGCTCTCGCTTCCGATTTGGCGCTGTGCCGCAGTCGGCAGCGCCTCGCAGGCCGCTCCGTGAAGCGAGACTAGAGGTTGCGGATCAATTACAGGCCGCCTGAACGCGGACGTTCCAATACTCACGGTAGCGATGTAAAATGGCGTGAGCATCCTTCGGCAAGGCGTCCTCCAACGCTGCCAGAGAGGCGTGCGACGCCGCTACTCCAACGCGAAGCGAGGCTATGTAGGCCTCAGCATGATGATTATGGATGAGACGCGAGAACCCACCCGACGCGATTTTCTCTATCTGGTGACAGCCATGGCAGGGGTCGTGGGTGCCGGGGCCGCCTCCTGGCCATTCATCGATCAGATGCGCCCTGACGCATCGACGCTTGCTATGGCCTCGATCGAGGTAGACGTATCTTCACTCACACCGGGCATGTCGCTGACCGCAAAGTGGCGCGGTCATCCGGTCTTCATCCGCAACCGGACCCCGGAGGAGATCGAAGCTGCGAGAGCCGTCGCAATGGAGGACCTCAAGGACCCTGTGGCGCGGAATGCCAATCTAGCCGACGACCAGCCTGCGACCGACCTTGCCCGCTCGGCGGGCGAGGGGAGGGAGAACTGGATCGTGATGATCGGGGTCTGCACGCATCTCGGCTGCGTGCCTCTAGGGCAGGCGGGCGATTTCGGGGGCTGGTTCTGCCCTTGCCACGGATCGCACTATGATACCGCCGGCCGCGTCCGCGAGGGGCCAGCACCGGAGAACCTCGCGATCCCCCGCTTCGAGTTCGTCTCCGAAACCGTGGTTCGTATCGGCTGATATCTCCTAAGAAGGACACGGGTAACAAAACGGCGGCCGCTGGTTAGCGCGGCACTCAGGAGACCCGCGACGGTGCAATGACCGCAATTGGGCGCAGTCCGGCCGTTCCTAACGCCATGAAGTGGCTGCTGGCATTTGCTACAAGGCTTATTCATGAGAAGCCCTGACGGCATTGGAATATTTCCGTCGCACTGCTCCGAATATCATCACAAGTGTTTGGCTCAACCCAATAAAACCTGTTCGCTAAGCCCGCGCCTTGGATGGCGCTACATTCAAAATCCACGAGAACCCTGTCCGTCGCCATAATCCTCGGGTTGCATCCCCCTTGCTTTTCAAGCATGCTTCTACATGAGCAGCCAGCGGGATCAAGCGGGAGGCGTCGGATGGGGCGAGTGCTCGATACCATCGACGTTTTTGTCGGTCGTCGTATTCGGCTACGCCGGAGGGCGCTGGAGATGAGCGCGGCAGAGTTGGCCGCGGCGCTTGCGGTCCCCGTCGGGGAGATCCGCAAACATGAGAGAGGTGAAGAGCGGGTCTCCGCGGAGCGCCTGGAGAAGATCGCGGAAATTCTCGATGTGCATTTTTCCTTCTTTTTCGAAGATGTGCCGAATTCAGCCGGAGGGGGTCCGGGCGAGATGATCGAGTCAGGAGCGGGAATGCGGGCTTCGAGCTTCCTATCGAAGCGGAGGCGGCGTCCAATCCGGAGGGTCGTGCCAGGGCCTTGTGGCTGGCGCTTTTCGGGGCGTTGAGGTTTCCGTGACGGGGGGCAACTATTACCTTCAGACCTTCGGGGAGTTGCGGCTCATAGATGCCGGCGGCAACGCCGTTGCCTGTCCCGAGCGCGGCCTCCTGATCCTTGCCTATCTTGCCGCGTCCGAACGCGAGACCGCCTCCCGCGAGAAGCTGGCGGCCCTCATCTGGCCCGAGCGGGAAAAGGCCGTCGCCTTCAACAACCTGCGCTCGACGCTCCGGCGCATGCGGCATCTGGCGACCGGCGACGGGCCGGTCCTCTCAGCGACGGAGACGGATGTGGCACTCGGGCCGATCTCCTGCGATCTCGTCGATTTCGAGGCGCCGAATGGGACCGAGGAAAGCTTCCGCAAGGCAATATCGCTCTGGCGCGAAACCTTCCTCGCCTTCGCGGACCTGCCGCCCGGGCGCTATGCGGATTGGGTGGCGGAGAAGCGGCGGGCTTTTACGGACCGGTTGCGGAACGCGCTGATCGAAGGCGAAGGGCGGTTTTCCGATCGGGCAACGCTGCGCACGGCCTCAATGCATCTGCTCGAGCTCGACCCGGCGGATACGGTCATTCTGGAAATTCTGGAACGCGCCAGCCGCGGCCCTTTGCTGGAAGTGGCTTCGTCCAAGGCTTTGCTGCCGCCCGGCGCATTTGCCCGCGAAATGCCGTTGGGTGGCAGCGCGCTGGAAATGGCCACGGTGCCGCGAGTCGCGCTGCTTCCACCCGCCGCCCTCGGCAGCGATCCCATGCTCCACTCCGTCAGCGTGGCGGTGATCGAGGACATCACGATCGGGCTCTGTTCGCTGCGCTCGATGTCGGTCGTCGCGCCCTATACGGCCGAGCGCATTCGCAGGGCCGTGGACAAGGGCGCCTTTCTCGAGAAGCACGGCGTCACCTATGCGCTCGATTGCCATATGTCAGATCGGGGCCTTTTCACCCAGCTCATCTTCCTGCCTTCCGACCAGATTGTCTGGGCGGAGCGCTTTCCCATTTCACCCGTCGGCCTCCTCCAGCAGCGCGAGCAGATCGCCTATCATATCGCACGGGCGGTGACGCAGCGGGTCGAGACGGGGCAGGCGGAGCATCTGGACTACCTGGCGCATCCGGAGGCCTATTACGCCTATTTGGCCGGGCTCAGGCATCTGTCCGACCTCGGCCTTCCGGAGGTTCGCCGGGCGCGCCGCGATTTCCGCGAGGCGCTGAAGCACAAGCAGGATTTCGCGCCGGCGCTGAGCGGCATGGCTCGCACCTATGTGAATGAATGGCTTCTGACGGCGCGCGCCGACGAGGAGCTTCTGGCGGCCGCGGAGCAGCACGCGAGGGACGCCATCGAGTCGAGTGATGGGCTGCCTGCCGCTCATCGGGAGGTGGGCGTCGTCAAGCTCTATCGGGGCGATTTGGACGAAAGCCTGTCTTCGCTGGAACAGGCCGAGCAATTGAGTCCGCATTATGCCGACGTGCTCTACAGCCATGCCGATACGCTTGTGCACGCTTCCCGTTCGGCAGAGG
>JAPSJG010000267.1 GCA_031178305.1 Sinorhizobium sp. | reverse complement strand
GCCGGCAAGGCGGACGTCTCGCCGCCGACGGTGACGCGTTTCTGCCGGCGGCTCGGCTGCGAGAGCTTTTCCGACTTCAAGGTGCAGCTTGCCCGCACTGCCTATGTCGGTATGCGTTACCTGAAGCCCGAGCCGAAGAGCCGGGAGCCGGCCGACGTCGCGCGGGACATTATCGACAAGGCGCAGAACGCCCTGTTTCTGCTCCACCGCTCGCTCGACCTTGCCGCAATCGAGCAGGCGGCCGGCAGGCTTGCGGCGGCGGAAATGGTCTACGCCTTCGGCTCCGGTGGGAATTCCTCCATGATAGCCGGCGAGCTGCAGAACCGGCTCTTCCGGCTGGGGCTGCGCATCACGTCCAGTTCCGACCATGGCATGCAGCTCATGCTGGCGGCAGCAGCGAAGCAAAGCGACGTCATCATCGGCTCTTCCTTTTCGGGGCGTAACGCGGAGCTCGTGCGTGCCTTCACCCTTGCCCGCGAGGCTAAGGTGCCGACGATTGCGCTCACCCAGAGCGGCAGTCCGGTAGCGCAGGCAGCCGATATCGCCGTTCCCGTCGATCTGCCGGAAGGAAATAACATCTATCGTCCGACATCCACGCGCATCGCCTATCTGGCGCTGGTCGACATCATTGCCAGCCTCGTTGCCTACCGCGTTCAGCCGCAGGCGACCGCGACCCTTCGGCGTATCAAACAGCAACTGGTGGTGCACAGGGACGGCGACGATCGCCAGCTTCTGGGGGACTGACGTGGCACAGGAAACCTCGTCGCAAAGCTCTGTCGCAATCATCACCGGAGCCGCCGGCGATATCGGCCGCGCCATAGCGAGGCGGCTGGGCCAAGACCACGAGGTGATCCTGCTCGCCGACATTGACGGCGACGCCGCCGCCAAGGTCGCGCGTGATCTCGGCCGGGAGGATCGTTTCGCCGCGGTCGCCTGCGACGTGACCGAGGCGGCGAGCGTGGAGGCGATGGCGGAAAGCGCTGCCCGTCTTGGCGTGGTCCGAACGCTCGTCAACAATGCCGGCGGTGCTCGTGCCGCCAGCCTTCACGAGACGACGCCGGAGACCTGGCGCCTCGATAGCGCCCTCAATTTCGAAGCCGCCTTCCTCTGCTTCCGGGCGGTCGAGGAGATGCTGAAGAAAAGCCGTGGGTCCGTTATCAACATCGCCTCGGTCAACGGCATCGGCGTCTTCGGCCATCCGGCCTATAGCGCTGCCAAGGCCGGGCTCCTGCACCTGACGCGCCTTGTCGCCGTCGAATATGGCAAGTACGGCATCCGCGCGAATGCGGTGGCGCCCGGCACCGTGCGGACGCAGGCCTGGGAGACGCGCGCGACAGCCAACCCGCAGGTCTTCGAGGAAGCGAAGCGCTGGTATCCGCTCGAGCGCATCGTCAATCCCGAAGACGTCGCCAACGCCGTGCACTTCCTGGCAAGCCCAGAGGCGAGCGCCATTACCGGAGTTTGCCTGCCGGTCGACTGCGGACTAACCGCCGGCCAGGCCGCACTTGCCCGCACCTTTTCGCAATCCAGCCATTATTGATCGATCCTGTTGGAGAATGCCGATGCAGCCCGTTGCCTATCGCCTCGAATCTGCCTGGCAGCCGGATGGCAGCCCGAACGGATGCTTCACCTTCACGCTCTTCAATCTGTCAGAGGCGCCACTCAGCAATTTTCGCCTCGTCTACACGTCGCTCACTCGCGTCATCGGGAAGGATGCCTGTAAGAACGCGACGTTCCTGCGCCGCAACGCCAATTTCCATGAATTCGCTCCGCCGGAGGGCCTGACGCTTCAGCCCGGGGAACGATGGACCTTCACGGTCGGCTACCTGCACCGGCAGGCGAGACATTGCACCGACGGCGCAAAGTCGGCTTACGTCACGCTCTCGGACGGCCGCCACGTGCCGGTCGCGGTTTCCGATCTTCTTGTCGAGGGAAAGATCAGTGAACCGCCACCCGCGCGCCTGCCGGCGGGCAGGCTGGATCTTCCCTTTGCACTGCTGCCCTGGCCGGAGGTGATCGACGCCCTGCCGGGCGAGGGCCTGCCGGTCGTGCTCTATCCGGCGGAAGGTACTCGCCCGGAGGATATCCGGGCGGTCTCCGCAGTGCTCGCGCTGTTCCATCGGCTTTTTCCGGCGAGGCACGCGCCATTCAGTCTCATGCCGTCAGGGCAGGGACGGCGGATCGTCTTCGCCGAGAACGGCGACCTCGCGCCGGAGGGCTACGGGCTTCAATTCTCCAGCGGGGAGATCCGGCTCGAGTACGCGTCCTCGGCCGGCCGGCAATATGGCCTGACGACGCTGGCGCAGCTTCTCCACGGCGCCCGCGCCGACCCGTCGCGATTCAGCTTTCCTGTGTCAGGGAGCATTTCCGATCGGCCGCGCTATGGCTGGCGCGGCTGCCATCTCGACGTGTCGCGGCAGTTCTATCCGACTGCCGAGGTCATGCGCCTGATCGACATTCTCGCCTGGTTCAAGCTCAACATTTTCCATTGGCACCTGACCGACGACGAGGCCTGGCGGTTGGAGATCAAAGCCTATCCGACGCTGTCGACGCTCGGCGTCTTGCGCGGCCCGGACGAGCCGCTTTTACCGCAGCTCGGCAATGGCGCCGAACCGGTCGGTGGCTTCTACAGCCAGGATGAGGTCAAGGCGATCGTCGCCCATGCGGCGGGGCTCCATGTCGAGGTGGTCCCCGAGGTCGATATTCCGGGCCACAGCACTGCGGCACTCGTCGCCCTGCCGGAACTTGCGGACGGACAGGAAGCGCCGGAAAGCTATCATTCGGTGCAGGGCTATCCCAACAATGCGCTCAACCCTGCGGCACCTTTCACCTACGAATTCCTCGAAAAGGTTTTCGACGAGATGGCCGAGCTCTTTCCTAGCCGATACATCCATATCGGCGGCGACGAGGTGGCGGACGGCTCGTGGCTCGCTTCGCCTATGGCGCGGCGGCTGATGGAAGAGCAGGGCCTTTCCGGCACCTTCGCGCTGCAATCCTACTTCCTGAAGAAGGTGAAGCAGATGCTGATGGCGCGCGGCCGCATGCTCGTCGGCTGGAACGAGGTCGCCCATGGCGGCGGCGTCGGCACGGAGGGCACGCTCCTGATGGCCTGGGAAAATCCGAAGGTCGGGATCGAACTGGCGCGCGCGGGGTATGACGTCGTGATGACGCCCGGCCAGGCCTACTATCTCGACATGGCGCAGGCGGAAGCCTGGCAGGAACCCGGCGCGAGCTGGGCTGGAACGGCAACCCCGGAGCACACCTATGCCTATGAGGCGGAGGGCGAGTTTCCGGAAGAGTTGAAGAGCCGCATGAAGGGCGTTCAGGCCTGCATCTGGTCCGAGCATTTCCTGTCGCGCGGCTATTTCAACCACCTCGTGTTCCCGCGTCTGCCCGCGATTGCCGAAGCGGCCTGGACGCCCAAGGTGAAGAAGGACTGGTCGCGCTTTGCGGCAATCGCCCCCTTGAGCCCGACGCTCTGAGGCGACCCATGCGGATCGCCGTCGGTGGAATCCATACGGAATGCAGCACCTATTCGCCGGTCCTTATGACGGTCGAGGAATTTCGCGTGCTGAGGGGAGATGAACTGCTCCAGGCTGAGTATTTCAACTTTCTCTCCGCCGATGGTGTCGAGCATCTGCCGCTGCTCCATGCGCGGGCTGTCCCCGGCGGGGCCGTGTCGAGGCCGACCTACGACTTCTTCAAGGCGGAGTTTCTGAACAGACTCAAGGCTGCGCTGCCCGTGGACGGCCTCTATCTGGCCATGCACGGCGCCATCAAAGTGGATGGCATGGACGATGCGGAAGGGGACTGGATCTCCGCCGCTCGCGCTGCCGTCGGGCCTGATTGCCCGATTGCCGTCAGCTACGACCTGCACGGAAATGTAAGCCAGCGCATCATCGATGAGATCGATATCTTCGCTGCCTATCGCACGGCGCCGCATATCGACACCCGCGAGACAATGGTGCGCGCCTGGTCCACGCTCGTTGAGGCGTTACGAACCGGAATGCGTCCCGGCGTCGCCTGGGCGCCCGTGCCGGTGCTCATGCCCGGCGAGCGCACTTCGACGGAGGATGAGCCGGCGGCAGGGCTTTATCGCTTATTGCCGCAAATCGACCGGCGGCCTGGAATTCTCGACGCCAACCTGATGATCGGCTATGTCTGGGCGGACGAACCGCGGGCGACCGCCTGCGCGGTCGTAACCGGCTCGGACAAAGTCGCGGCCTCGAAAGCGGCGGAAGAAATCGCTGCAGAATACTGGAAAGTCCGGGAAAGCTTCCGCTTCGGACCTTTAACCGGGCCCCTCCAAGCAATACTCGATATTGCCGAACGGGCAACAACCCGGCCCGTCATTCTCGCCGATTCCGGAGACAACCCGACCGGCGGCGGCGTCGGCGATCGTGCCGACGTCTTGAAGGCGCTTGTCGCCCGCAACTGGCGTGATGCGCTCGTCGCCGGCATTGCCGATCGCCCCGCCACCGAAGCCTGTTTCGCTGCCGGTGAGGGCGCGAGGCTCCCCTTGCGGATCGGCGGTAGCCTCGACCCCTCAGGCGAAGTGGTGGAGGTCACGGCCGAAGTCGTGCGCCTCAACGATCCGAAAACGGTCGCCGAGCGCCAAGCGTTAATCCGCGTCGACGGCATCGTGATCGTATTGTCCGCCCGGCGCCGCCCCTATCACTATCTCGAGGATTTCAGCCGCCTCGGCCTCGATCCTACGGCGGTGCGGCTGCTCGTCGTCAAGTCCGGCTATCTTTCGCCGGAATTGGCTCCGATCGCTAATCCGAACCTGATGGCGCTGACCCACGGCGCCGTTGATCAGGACATCGAGAATCTTTCGAGCGAGCGTCGGCGGCGCCCGATCTTCCCCTTCGACCGCGATTTCGAATTCGTGCCGAAGGCGCGGTTCTCGGCGCGGTGGAGCTAGAGCTGGGAATCACGGATCGGAGGCGGTAGTGAGCACCGCCCCCTGTGGCCGACGCTCCCCCTCTGGCCTGCCGGCCATCTCCCTCACAAGGGGGGGAGACGACCTGCGGCAGCCGATCGCTCCAGCAGCAAGGTTTCGCAATCGGAGCGGCTTTGCTGCAACGGAGCATGCCGCACGGATTCTCCCCCATATGAGAACCCTTCTGGGGGAGATGGCCGGCAGGCCAGAGGGGGCGTGGGTGCGCATCGGTCAAAAGGGTAAGCAGCCGCCCGACCCATCAATTCCCAAGGATGCCGGGCAGGCGCAGACGCTGTTCCCTGGCGCAATCGACCGCGATGTCATAGCCCGCATCGGCGTGGCGCATGACGCCGGTGGCCGGATCGTTCCAGAGTACCCGCTCGATACGCCGCGCGGCGTCATCGGTGCCGTCGCAGCAGATCACCATGCCGGAGTGCTGGGAGAAACCCATGCCGACGCCGCCGCCGTGGTGCAGCGACACCCAGGTGGCGCCCGAGGCGGTGTTGAGCAGGGCGTTCAGGAGCGGCCAATCGGAGACCGCATCCGAGCCGTCCTTCATCGCTTCGGTCTCGCGGTTCGGCGAGGCGACGGAGCCCGAATCGAGATGGTCGCGGCCGATGACGACAGGCGCCTTGAGCTCGCCGCTCCTGACCATATCGTTGAAGGCGAGGCCCAAGCGATGGCGGTCGCCGAGCCCCACCCAGCAGATGCGCGCCGGCAGACCCTGAAAGGCGATTCGCCCGCGCGCCATGTCCAGCCAGTTGTGGAGGTGATCGTTTTCCGGCAGGAGTTCCTTGACCTTCTGGTCCGTCTTGAAGATGTCCTCCGGATCGCCGGAAAGAGCCGCCCAGCGGA
>JAPSJG010000266.1 GCA_031178305.1 Sinorhizobium sp. | reverse complement strand
TCCTGATCTTGTCGGTGCCCAGCCAAGCCTGGGCCCTTGATCCGCCGCGGTCCGGTCATCCGGTGTTTGACCGCGCCGTCGAACTGGTGGCGGACAATTTTTACGACGCCTCCGCCATGGACCAGTTTGACGACGTCGTGAAGCAGGAAATTCAGGACGAACGCGCGCCGCTGACGGCGGAAAGCCCGAAGACCAGGTTGGATGCGGCAATCGACACTGTTCTGGCGAGTCTTGACGCGTCGCATACCGGTCGCTTCACGCCGGACACGATCGCTTACTACGAACTCGCTGACATATTCCGCTTCGCGATCCGCGATGACATGAAGCGCCTCTTCCCCCCCGATGGCGAGGTCAGCTTTGAGGGCATCGGCATGGTCACGCGAGTACAAAACGGCGTTCGTTTCGTCAGCGACGTTTACGACGGTGCTCCGGCGGATAGAGCGGGAATCCGCGTCGGGGATGAAATCCTTTCCGTCGACAGCGCGCGCTACCGTGAGATCGAGTCCTTCCGCAACAAGGCTGGTAAAACGGTCGACGTCAAGTTGCGCCGAGACCGCGATGCGCCGCCGATCACCTTCCCGGTCTCCGTCGAGCGCATGCGGCCGCTGCGCACATTCGCGAAGGCAATCGATGAGAGCATCGCCGTCGAGGAACGCGGCGGTCGGCGCATCGGCTATCTGCGCCTCTGGACGCTCGCCACCTCCGACGGCCTTGAAGCGGTCGCCCGAGCGCTTGCTACCGGACGGCTCAAGGACGCCGAGGGCGTCATCGTCGACCTGCGGGGCCGCTGGGGCGGCGGTCCGGCCGACGCCGCAGAAATCTTCGTCGGTGGCGTCCCGACCTTTCGGCTGATTTCGCGCAGCGGCAGGGATACTCTTGCAAATGTGCGTTGGCGCCGGCCGGTCGTCGCCATCATCGATGAGGGCGCGAGAAGCGGACTCGAGCTCTTTGCCTATTCCCTTAAGGCAAATGGCATACCGCTCGTCGGAACGCGCACGGCCGGGGCGCTGCTTGCCGGGCGCGCCTATCTCCTGCCCGACGACAGCCTTCTGGAGATCGCGGTGTCGGACGCGGTGATCGAGGACGGGGTGCGGCTCGAAGGACGCGGCGTCGAGCCGGATATAGCGGTACCGTTCAGCCTGCCCTATGCCTCTGGACGCGACCCGCAATTCGACGCCGCAATGGAGGAGATGCAGCGCATCCTCGCCAAAGGCTGAAGCCTCGACTGCCTTTGCCGAGAGGGACAACTCCTATTCGCTCTGCCGAAGGTTTCGGATTCGATCGAAGAGAACGGCCAGCACGGTCGCCCCGCCGATGAAGGTTCCTTGCCAGAAAGCGCTGATCCCGAGCAGGCCGAGGCTGTTGCGTATGACCTCGATCAGTGCCGCGCCGATGAGCGCGCCGGAGGCCGTGCCGACCCCGCCGGCGAGATTGGCGCCACCGATGACGGCCGCAGCAATGACCTGGAGCTCCATGCCCGCACCGATATTGGTGGTAACGGCGCCGAGCCAGCCGGTCTGGATGATACCGGCGACGCCCGCGGCGAGCGCGGAGACCATATAGACGGTCACCTTGATCCCATTGACGGGAACGCCCGTGAGCCGTGCAGCCTGCTCGTTGCCGCCAATGGCGAAGACGTAGCGGCCGAACCGCGTCCAGCGCAGCACGAAGCCCGTAACGATCGCCAGCACGATCATGAAGATCACTGGGTTGGCGATGCCGAAGAACCAGGCGCCGCCACCGATCGAGAGAAGCAGATCGTGGTCAGGGCCGAACTGGAAAACGACCGAATTGTTCGATACGACCATCGCCAGGCTGCGCGCAATCGACAACATTCCGAGTGTGACCACGAATGGTGGGAAGCTCAGATAGGCGATCAATACGCCATTGAACGCCCCGATGAGCAGCGCCGTCGCGATGGAGACGGCGACGCCGACCTCAAGACTGTAGCCCGCATTCATCACGACCGCGAGGACCATGCTGCACAGACAGAGCACGGATCCGACGGAGAGATCGATGCCGCCGGTGATGATGACAAGCGTCATGCCAAGCGCGATGATCGCGACAAATGTGAAATTGCGGGTGATGTTGTAGAAATTCCGCGTCGTCGCGAAAGTGTCCGTTGCAAAGGACAGGAAGATGCAGGCGAGGATGACGGCAATCAGCACCCAAAACGTCTGGCTCGACAGTATCGAGCCCACCCATGTCTGCTGTCTCTGGCCGATTTCCCGATCCAACGTAATTGCCATGGCCGCGCTCTCCCATTCCGGCGATAGATCACGATGATTTTAGGTCGGATCGACCGAAAACCATAAACGTGATCGATTCTGAGAGTTAGCGCGATGCGGGCGGAAAACCGCGCACACTTTTCCTTATCCCGCTCCTTATCCCGCGCTAGCTCACACCTGTTCGATGGCGCCTGTAATCAGCCCCGTAACTTCTTCCGGCGAACTGGCAGCGATCGGCTTGTCGGCGACCATTCTGCCGCGCCGCATCACGATGACGCGATCCGCGACGGCGAAGACGTCGGGCATGCGATGGCTGATCAGCACGACGGCGATGCCACTGTCGCGCAGGTGGCGGATGAGGTTCAGCACTTCCGCCACCTGTCGGACGGAAATCGCCGCCGTCGGCTCGTCCATCAGCACGATCTTCGCCTCGGAAAGCATGGTACGCGCGATCGCCACGGCCTGCCGCTGACCGCCGGACATCTGCTTGACGAGATCGCGCGGCCGGGTCTCCGATTTCAGTTCCTTGAATATCTCGCCGGCGCGACGATACATCGCCTTGTAGTCGAGGATGCGCAACGGCCCCATGCCCCGGCGCAATTCACGGCCTAGGAAAACATTTGCCGCCGCTGTCAGATTGTCGCACAGAGCCAGATCCTGGTAGACGATCTCGATGCCGTGCTGGCGCGCCTCGACGGGGCGATGAAGGACCAGTTCAGCGCCATTCATGCGCATCGTGCCGTGACTCGGACGGAAATTGCCGGCAATCATCTTGACGAGGGTGGACTTGCCGGCCCCGTTGTCGCCCATGAGGCCGACCACCTCACCCGCATGGAGCGCGAGCGAAACATCGTTGACCGCCTGGATGGCGCCAAAATGCTTGGAAACATTGGCGAGTTCAAGAACCGCCACAGCCGTCTAGCCTCCCGATCTACGGCTAAGCACCACTCCCGGCATATGTCGCTGCGGAGTCGTCGCTGGTCGCCGGCCCGGCTCCTCCCAGGAAGCGACGCATCCATTTACGCGAAAGCACCGAACACCGTCAATCAATTGTCCTACCAATTTAGGCCGTATGGGCAGTGAAGCCATATTGTAATACAAATATCCGTTGACGTTCGGCGCAAGCGGATATTAGCTAACAGCGGGAGGAGAGCATGCTGATCCTTGTCACCGGGGCAACGGGCAAGGTCGGGCGGCACCTCATCGCGGCGCTGCTTGACGATCCGCGTTTTCCGAAGGCGCGCATCCGTGCGCTTTGCCATAATCGCCTGCGCGCCGAAACCGACCGCGTCGAGGTGGTTCGCGGCTCGATCGCCGATCGCGAGGTCGCGGCTCGGGCAATCGCCGGCGCCACCCATGTCGTGCATCTCGCCACCTGCAAGGAGACCCCCGACCAGGTCATGGACGTGACCGTCAAGGGCCTGTTCTGGCTGCTCGAGGAATTCCGCGTGAGCGCGACCGCCAGCCAGTTCATCCTCATCGGCGGCGATGCTGGCATCGGCCACTTCTATCACCGTCATGACGGGCCGATCACCGAGACTGCCGCTCACCGTGCCTATCCGGGCTGCTACGCTCTCTCGAAGGTGCTCGAAGAAGTCATGCTCGAGCAATACGGAATCCAGTACGATCTGAACGGCTGCTGCCTGCGTGCACCCTGGATCATGGAGAAGGATGACTTCAAATATTCCCTGTCCTTCGGCGACGACGTTTTCGGCGGACCCGCCTGGAAGACGATGGTTCCCGAGGCGGATGCCAAGCGATATGCCAGGGACGGCACGGTGCCGCTATTGCGCGATGCCGACGGGCGACCGCTCAAACGCAACTTCGTGCATGTGGACGACCTGGTATCGGCGATCATCGCGGCGATCGACAATCCCCGCGCGGTGCGGCAGCTCTTCAACATCTCTATGGATCGGCCCGTCGATTACGGCGGAGTCGCAGACTATCTCGCCCGCACGCGCGGCCTTGGGTGCGTGGACATACCAAGCCGGTTCCACTCGAACTGGATGGACAATAGCAAGGCCAAATACCTGTTGGGCTGGCAGCCCGACTACGATCTCGAAAATCTTATCGACTCGGCCTGGCAATATGAGCGCGCGGAGGATGATCCGCGGATCGTCTGGTACCCGGGTTGATTTCGTCGCGGACACGAAGTGTCCGTTCATTCAAGGGAGGAGAGAATGAGGAAGGCATTATTGCTTGCCGCAGCCGTCCTCGCGCTCAGCGCGGGCACGGCTTTGGCTCAAAAGAAGCAGCTCGTCATCGTCGTGAAGGGTCTCGACAACCCGTTCTTCGAAGCGATCAACCAGGGTTGCCAGAAGTGGAACAACGAGAACAAGGACTCCGAGTATGAGTGCTTCTATACCGGGCCGGCCTCGACCTCGGACGAGGCGGGCGAAGCGCAGATCGTCCAGGACATGCTGAGCAAACCCACCACGGCCGCAATCGCCATTTCACCGTCCAATGCCAAACTGATCGCCCAGACCCTGAGAAACGCCAACCCGACCGTCCCGGTGATGACGGTCGACGCCGACCTCGCCCCTGAGGATTCGTCACTGCGCAAGACCTATCTGGGCACCGACAACTATCAGATGGGCTATCGCATCGGCGAGTATATCAAGGAGGCGAAGCCGGACGGCGGCAAGATCTGCACGATCGAAGGCAATCCCGGTGCCGACAACATCCTGCGCCGTGCCCAGGGTATGCGCGACGCCCTGACCGGCCAGAAGGGTCTGACAGAGCTCAAGGGCGAAGGCGGTTGGACGGAAGTGGCAGGCTGCCCGGTCTTCACCAATGACGATGGGGCGCGGGGCGTGCAGGCAATGACAGACATCCTCGCCGCCAATCCCGACCTCGACGCTTTCGGCATCATGGGCGGTTGGCCCCTGTTCGGGGCTCCGCAGCCCTATCGCGACCTGTTCAGACCGATGGCAGACAAGATCGCCAAGAACGAGTTCGTCATCGGCGCGGCCGACACGATCGGCGAGGAAGTGGCGATCGCCAAGGAAGGCCTGGTGACGGCACTCGTCGGTCAGCGGCCGTTCGAGATGGGCTACAAGGCACCGCAGATCATGCTCGACCTGATCGAAGGCAAGCCCGTCGAGGACCCGGTCTATACGGGGCTCGACGAATGCACCAAGGACACGGCCGACACTTGCATCCAGAAGTAACTGGGCTAAAGCCGGCAGCCAAGGCGCTGCCGGCCACCTCACTTAGCTACTGCATGTCTCCTTAGATCGACCTCGATTTGAGGAGACAGACATGCAGCACTTTCAAAGGCTACAGCGACCCTTCGCGCGTCTGATAGGACGCGCGGCGCAGTAGGGATCAGATCTCCCAGTCAGCGTCGAGGGAATAGGCCTTGATATAGTCGACCTTCATCTCGGACCCGTCTGCAAGCCCGTCGCTCGGCGTACCGGCGATCCCTCCGACGGCGAGGTTGACGATCATATACATCGGATCTTGCATGTCCGACGGCGTATCGGCCCGTGCGATCGCCGCGTCGTCGAAGTACCAGACGATCTCGTCTTCCGTCCAAAGCACGCCGTATTTGTGGAAGCCGCCGGTATCGGCCACCTTCACCGTACTCGC
>JAPSJG010000010.1 GCA_031178305.1 Sinorhizobium sp. | reverse complement strand
TCGAGGTGATTTAAGAGAGACATGCAGTAGCGCATCGGCCCGAAAATCGGAACCGATTTTCGGAAAGCACGATGCGTAGATTCAAAAGACTTTCAGCGTCCTTTGTGCGTCCTCAAGGACGCAAGGCGCTGTAATGCCGGAGCAGGGGAAGAAGCTCCGGCTTGCAAGTCACTAGAGCGGGATCGCTCCGGTATAGGAAGGTGATTGAAAAGCACCACCGTTTCATGACAGTGGTGGGCCTTCGTCGACAGCCGGCAAAGTCCATTGCCGATTTCAGCACATTCGGGTTTTTCCATGCCGCCGATCTCGGAACTCATGATGTTCGCGCTGGCGCTGGCTGCGGCCGGGGTCGTCGCCGGCGTGCTTGCCGGCCTCTTCGGCATTGGCGGCGGCGCGATCCTCGTACCGGTCTTCTACCAGGTCTTCGGTCTTCTCGGCATCGACGATGCGGTCAGGATGCATCTCTCCGTCGGCACGTCGCTCGCGATCATCGTGCCGACGTCGGTGCGCTCGTTCCTGTCGCACTATAGGCGGGGAGTCGCGGATACCGATCTCCTGCGCAACTGGCTCCTCGCCGTGCCGCTCGGCGCCGTTCTCGCCTCGGTGATCGCGGCCTATGTCAGCAGCGAAACGCTGCGGCTGGTCTTCGCGGTGATCGCCCTGGCCATCGCCTTCCGGATGATCTTCAACCGGGCGAGCTGGCGCATCGGCGCGGACCTGCCGAAGAACCCGCTCAAATGGCTGGTGGGCGTGGCGATCGGCGTTCTCTCCGGCCTGATGGGCGTTGGCGGCGGGGTGCTGAACAATACCTTCATGACTCTGTACAACCGCCCGATCCATCAGGCGGTCGCGACATCGGCGGGCGTCGGCGTGCTGATCTCGATCCCCGGCCTGTTCGGCTATGTCTGGGCTGGTTGGGGCGAGGCCGGGCTGCCGCCGCTATCGACTGGCTTCATCAACTGGGTCGCCGTGGCGCTGATCATTCCGATTACGCTGCTTGTCGCGCCGGTCGGTGTCGCACTCGCCCATGCGATGGACAGGCGCCAGCTCGAGGCGGGCTTCGGCATCTTCATGACCCTGATCGCGCTGCGATTCTTCTACAGCCTGTATGGGTAGATGGACCCCTTCACGGATCCTCCGAGCCATCCAACACGGGCAAATCGACGCATCTGTACGCGCGCTTGTTCGGTCACATAATATTCAATATATTTAATTGTATATTGATAAAGCAAAACGGAGGCATCAATGCCTGCAGCAGCCACGGCCAGACCGGATGTCAAAGGCTTTTACGAGGAGCGTACGAGCAGCATTCAATATGTCGTTTCGGATCCGCTGACGAAGCGTTGCGCCATTATTGACCCGGTGCTCGACTTCGACGAGAGGTCGGGCGCGACGGCGACGGTGCAGGCAGACCGGATCCTCGATTACGTGGCCGAGAAGGGGCTGACGGTCGAATGGATTCTCGACACCCATCCGCACGCCGACCACTTCTCTGCTGCCGCCTATCTGAAGGAGAAGACCGGGGCGCCGACTAGCATCGGATCCGAAGTGGTGGGTGTCCAAAAGCTTTGGAAGAGCATCTATAATTGGCCCGACCTGGAAACGGACGGTTCGCAATGGGACCATCTCTTCACTGATGGCGAGCGGTTCTCCGTCGGGTCGATCGCCGGGCACGTCATCTATTCGCCGGGCCACACGCTCGCCTCCATCACCTATGTGATCGGCGACGCGGCCTTCGTGCACGACACGATCTTCATGCCGGACAGTGGCACGGCGCGTGCGGATTTTCCCGGCGGCGATGCGCGACAATTGTGGCGCTCGATCAGCAAGATCCTTGCCCTGCCGGATGAAACCCGCCTCTTCACCGGGCATGATTACCAGCCGAACGGCCGCGAGGCGCGCTGGGAAAGCACTGTAGGCGAGGAGAAGCGCTGCAACCCGCATCTCGCCGGCGTGACCGAGGACGAATTCGTTCGCTTGCGGGAGGCCCGCGACAGGACGCTGCCGATGCCGAAGCTGATCCTGCATGCGCTGCAGGTCAATATCCGCGGCGGGCGCCTGCCGGAGCCCGAGTCCAACGGCGCCCGATACTTGAAATTCCCGCTCAACGCGCTCCAGGGGGCGGCGTGGGGCTGAAAGGAGAAGCCATGGAAACCCTCATGCGAATAACGGATGTCCGCCCGGAGATGAGCGAGCGGGCGGGTGAGGCGGCGGCCCTCCTGAAGACGCTCGCCAATCACAATCGGCTGATGATCGTCTGCACGCTTGTGGAGGGCGAACAGTCGGTCGGCCAATTGGAAGAACTGCTCGGCATCCATCAGCCGACCCTGTCGCAGCAGCTGACAGTGCTGCGCGAGGCGGGAATCATCGCGGCGCGGCGCGATGCCAAGCACGTCTTTTACCGGGTGGCGGAAGACAAGGCCGCGCTGCTGGTGACGGCGCTGTACGAGATATTCTGCGGCGGGGCGAAGTGATTGGCCGACTATATCAGTGCCTGCTGGCCTGTGCCTGATGCGGGCTTCCGCATGTTGACGGAGCGTCACCGCTAAAATTCCACGGGCGGGCTGAAATTCTAAGTGAATCGGCCCATATAGAAGCGGCATTGCCACCTTTTCCGGATCCATTTCATGGCGCCCATTGTTTCCGTTTCGAATCTTTCAAAGACCTACGCTTCCGGCTTTGAGGCGTTGAAAGGCGTCAGCCTCGACATCGAGGAGGGCGAAATTCTCGCCCTCCTCGGGCCGAACGGCGCCGGCAAGACCACGTTGATTTCGATTATCTGCGGCATCGTGAACCCAAGCGGCGGCGAAGTCACGGTCAATGGCTATGACGTCGTTCGCGACTTCCGGCAGACACGCGCGATGATCGGTCTCGTACCGCAGGAACTGACGACGGATGCCTTCGAAACCGTCTGGAACACCGTTTCCTTCTCGCGCGGGCTGCACGGCAGGAAGCCAGATCCGGCCCACATCGAAAAGGTGCTGAAGGATCTTTCGCTCTGGGACAAGAAGGACAATGTGCTGCGCGAGCTTTCGGGCGGCATGAAGCGGCGCGTCCTGATCGCCAAGGCGCTGTCGCACGAGCCGCGCGTGCTCTTCCTCGACGAGCCGACGGCCGGCGTCGATGTGAACTTGCGCAAGAGCATGTGGGAGGTCGTGGAAAGGCTGCGCGCCTCGGGAGTGACGATCATTCTGACGACCCACTACATCGAAGAGGCGGAGGAGATCGCCGACCGCATTGCCGTCATCAACGGCGGCGAGATCCTGCTCGTCGAAGAAAAAGCGGCGCTGATGACGAAGCTCGGCCGCAAGCAGTTGCGGGTCGATCTGGCGCAGCCGATCGACGAAGTCCCAAATATGCTGTCGTCCTACAAGTTGTCGCTCGAGGAAAACGGGCAATGCCTGATCTACGACTATGACACCACCGCGGAGCGGACCGGCATTACCGCTCTGCTCGCGGCGCTAGCGGAGGCGGGCATCAGGCTCAGGGATATTTCGACGCGTCAGAGTTCACTCGAGGATATTTTCGTGGAGATCGTGGAGGCGGGGCAATGAACTTGGAGGCGGTCAAGTCCATCTATTTCTTCGAGATGGCGCGTACGCGCCGCACGCTGCTGCAGAGCGTGGTCTCGCCGGTCATCTCCACATCGCTCTATTTCATCGTCTTCGGCGCGGCGATCGGCGAACGCATCGAAGAGATCGACGGCGTCTCCTACGGTGCCTTCATCACCCCGGGGCTGATGATGCTGACGCTGCTGACGCAGTGTATCGGCAACGGCTCCTTCGGTATCTATTTCCCGAAGTTCACCGGTACGATCTACGAGGTCCTGTCCTCGCCGATCTCGATGATCGAGATCGTGCTTGGCTATGTCGGCGCGGCGGCGACCAAGGGGTTGATGATCGGCACGATCATCCTTGCGACCGCATCCTTGTTCGTCGATCTCAGCATCGCCCATCCTTTGGCGATGCTGTTCTTCTTCGTGCTAACGGCGATAACCTTCAGCCTCTTCGGTTTCATCATCGGGATCTGGGCGAAGGACTTCGAGCAGCTGAACCTTATCCCGATGCTGGTCGTGCCGCCGCTCGTCTTCCTCGGCGGCAGCTTCTATTCGATCGACATGCTGCCGCCTTTCTGGCAGGCGGTCAGCCACTTCAATCCGGTGCTGTATCTGATCAGCGGCTTCCGCTGGAGCTTCTTCGAAGTCTCCGACGTCAACCCGCTTGCGAGCGCGGCGATCATTCTCGTCTTCCTGGCGCTCTGCATGTCGGTTCTGACCTGGATCTTCCGGACGGGCTACAAGCTGCGGAACTGACGAGGGCTGCCCGTGCGCTACAGGATCGCGCGCCGATTCTGTCCGGTTTCGAACCGAAGGCGCGCGCGGGGTAGAGCATATCCGTCGGACGCTATATCATGGCTATCCCGCACATGCGTGACTTGCATCACGTAAGCTTGGCCCCTCTCGAGGGGCTTTTCTTTAGAAGAGTCCGCTCATGAGCCGCCGGTATTCCTCTTCCGGCTTGCCGTAGGCGTCCCGTGCGAATTCTTCGAGGGCCGGCCGGTTCCGGATGATGATCTGTCCCCGCAGAGAACGAATGAACCCGTTTCCCTCGAGAATGTGCAGCGATGTCGTGACACTCGGGCGGCGGACCGCCAGCATCAACGAGATGAATTCGTGGGTGAGCGGAATTTGGTCGCCGGGCACCCGGTCGTGGCACATGAGGATCCAGCGGGCGAGCCTCTCATCGACTCCATGCACCGCGTTTGAGATCGCCGTGTAAGTGAGCTGGATCGAGAAGGCCTCAATGGACCGGATCATCACCCGGTTGAAGTTCCTGTTGTGCTCTATGCCCCTGCGGAACGACGCGAAATCCATGCTGTAGGCATCCCCGTCAATTTGCATGATCACGTCATGAACGCTGAGCTCCACGCCTGTGGCAGCCGAGGTCGGAACATATCCTTCGCTGCCGAAAATGCCGGCCTCAGCCTTGTTGCCCTCGGGCGTGGTGGCAATAAGCGAGCCAATTCCGGATGTGAGATAGTAGATATGATCGATGGCTTCACCCGCACTTGCCAGAAGCGTTCCGCGCGGCAGATCGACATATTCGAGATCGGATGCGATCTGGCTGTAGTCGCCCTCGGGAAGCATTGCCAACAGCTGGTTGCGCATTGGGCTTGGGGGAGACAAAGTCATCAGTTTCGCCCGCTTGTGGAGCGAGGGCCAGTTGGTCCTCTGGCGCCCCGGCGGCTTTTTTCGAGGCGATTTTTTCACAATAGCATAGTTGTCGTTTACCGCCGATTTTTTGCACCGGGCTGCCAGCTCGATGGTCTCTCCATGAACATGGTGCCGGTGCGTACGGTATTGGACGCTTGATGCCAGAACCTCATGAAAGACTCGCCATTCGGCCGAAGCAACGTAGACTGTCCCCGCTACTCGTCCGGCAGCGCCCCTGGGGAAGATAGAATGAAACTCGCTCAAGATTTCACGTTCGATCCGATTGGTCCCAAGGAGCTCGAACTGATCGACGAAATTTTCCAGGTGGAACTGCAAGTGCGGAGGATGTCACGCAAGTGCGATGAAGCCGAAGCGCTCGCCGCCAGGCTGATCTATGCGTATCAGTCCGGTGTCCGCGACGCCAATGCGTTAAGGGCCCTGGCGAGGTCGATTCGACACCACCGCTCCGGCTAGACTAGCGCATCGGCCCGACAATCGGAACCGATTTTCAGAAAACTCGATGCCCAGATGCAAAGCAGCGACCTTTGTGCGTCTGAAAAGACGCAGCGGGGCTGTAATTGTGATCGGCCTGTCAGTCCCTTAGCCGCAGTTCGTCGCTGCGCATCTGCAGGAAATCGAGGGTTGAAAGAAAGCTCATGCCGAGCAGACTGCGGTCGAGCCTGCCCTCGTCTGCGACCATGGCGCGGACATTCGTCCGCACGATCGGGCCGATCGCAACCTCCGACAGAACCACCGGGGCGGCAAGCGCAGATCCGTTTGCCGTCATCACCGTGAGCGTATAGGCGAGATTTGCCGGATCGAGGCCGATCCTTTCGGCGTCCTCGTAGGTGAGGGCGATGCTGCTCGCCCCGGTGTCTATGATCATGCTGACCGGTTTGCCGTCGACCATCGTGTCGGCCTGGAAATGCCCGTCGATCCGCTTCTGGAGCACGAGCTCCAATTGGCCCTCGCTGCCCGTGACGACCATTGTACGGCCGGGCAGGAGCCCGGAAAGGACCCGATCGCCGAAGGACTGCAGGTCGTATCGGTAGACATAGGCGGATACGAGCCCGAGGGCGATGAGGATCCAGATAGCCACGAGGCGCGCCGCCTCGCCGAAACGCCGCCGGCCGCGCAGAAGGCCGGCGCTGAGCAGCGTCACCAGGGCGGTCAGCGCTACAAGCTGTCCGAAATCGTCATTATTGAGGCCGAGGGTCTGGCCGCTATCGTGATTGAAGATCAGGAGAGCGAGCCCGACGGCCAGAATACCCAACAGAAGCGTCAGAGGGTTCATGCGCCGCTTCGTTCCCGCGCCAGCCTCGAGCGGCGCGTTTCCCGCCGCGGCTTGCGCTCCACCGTTTCCAGTCGTGCCGGCAGCGTCTGCATGATGCTGTGCCGCTCGGCATCGGTATAGAGCGTCCAGGATCCGATTTCCTCTCGCGTGCGCCCGCAGCCAAAACAGAAGCCGGTCCGATCGTCGATCGCGCAGACGAGAATGCAGGGAGATTCCATGGCCTGATAACGCTCTCTCCGTTTTCGTTCGAAATTATATCGGCCTTTCAGGTTGCCAGCGCAAGGGCGCCGAGAAGGGCAATCTCGGCCAGTTGCTGGGTGGCGCCGATCGTATCGCCGGTATGGCCGCCGAGCTTGCGCGACACGATCTTGCCGAAACTCTGTACGACGAGTCCGAAAGCAGCAAGCGCGAGCAGCATGCCCACGAACGGAACGCCGGCCGCGAAAAACAACAGAAGCGCGAGGATCGTTCCGGAGCCGAGCGCCATCCATGTCGCCTGCGGCTCCGGCGTGCCGGCCGAGGCCGCGACACCGTCGCGTCGCGCGGGCGGCAGGCGTGACCAGTGCCAGACCATGGCGGTGCGGCTGAGCGCGGCGATGCCGAGGAGCGCAAGCGCCGCGCCGACAGGCGAGAGCAGCGGCAGGAAGGAGGCGAGCGCGGAGACGCGAAGACCGAAGGAGAGGATGAGCGCCACCGCGCCATAGGTGCCGACCCGGCTGTCCTTCATGATCGTCAATGCGCTTTCGCGATCGCGGCCGCCGCCGAGACCGTCGGCCGTGTCTCCAAGGCCGTCCTCATGCAGCGCCCCGGTGACAAGCGCCTGAACGGCGACGAGGAGGAAGGCCGTGAAGAGCGCGTTTGCCTGAAAAGCAATCAGCAATATTGCGAGCAGGGCCGCGGGCGCGCCGACCACGATACCGGCAAGCGGAAAGGCGCGCACCGCGCGGCCCAGTCGGCCGTCATGGTTGACGAAATGGCGTTGCGGCATCGGCATACGGCTCAAGAAGGCCACCGCTCGTGCCACGTCATCGCCAAGATCGCGGAATTTTGTCATTGCCTCTCCCAGCGCACCGGCCCGAAATCGAATCGATTTTCGGAAAGCACGATGCGCAGACTTAATGAAACACACCGTTCTTTGCGCGTCCCGATACGCCGTGAAGGACACACGGCGCAGCAAGAACGATCCCGAATCGCGCGTACTTGCCGGATCATGCTCCGGCGACAGCATCTGGCGCAAATGCCGTTGCCGGAAAAGGGCGGAGCCTCTATGAGGTGCGCTGAAAAGCTTCGGACATGCAAGGAATCCCCATGAGTGCCAGCGGCCTGCCGTTTGATGATTTCCGCGAGTTGTTGCGCAACCTGCCCGGACCGGACACGGCGGCACTGGTTGCCGCACGCGAACGGGATGCGCAGCTGACGAAACCGCCGGGCGCGCTCGGGCGCCTCGAGGAAATCGCCTTCTGGCTCGCCGCGTGGACCGGCCGGCCTCCGGCGGTCAATCGGCCGCTCGTTGCGATCTTTGCCGGCAATCACGGCGTCACCAAGAATGGCGTTACGCCCTTTCCCTCGTCGGTGACGGCGCAGATGGTGGAGAATTTCGCTGCCGGCGGCGCGGCAATCAACCAGATCTGCGTCAGCCACGACCTGGGCCTCAAGGTCTTCGATCTCGCGCTCGAATATCCGACCGGCGATATCACCGAGGAGGCGGCGCTTTCCGAGCGCGATTGCGCCGCAACCATGGCCTTCGGCATGGAGGCGATTGCCGGCGGCACGGACCTGCTCTGCATCGGCGAGATGGGGATCGGCAATACGACCATCGCCGCTGCCATCAACCTCGGCCTTTACGGCGGCACGGCAGAGGAGTGGGTGGGCCCAGGCACCGGCTCCGAAGGAGAGGTGCTGGAGCGGAAGATCGCCGCGGTCGAAAAGGCGGTCGCGCTGCACCGCGACCATCTCTCCGATCCGCTCGAACTGATGCGCCGGCTCGGCGGCCGCGAGATCGCAGCGATGGCAGGTGCCATTCTCGCCGCGCGCATACAGAAAGTGCCGGTGATCATCGACGGCTATGTCGCAACTTCCGCGGCGGCAGTCCTGAAGGCCGCCAATCCGGCAGCGCTTGACCATTGCCTGATAGGCCATGTTTCGGCCGAGCCCGGCCATATCCGCGCGATCGAAAAGCTTGGCAAGACGCCGCTGCTCGCGCTCGGCATGCGGCTCGGCGAGGGGACCGGCGCAGCACTTGCCGCCGGCATCGTGAAGGCCGCGGCGGCATGCCACAGCGGCATGGCGACCTTTGCGCAAGCGGGCGTCAGCAACAAGAGCTGATGTCAAGCCATTCCTGTCGATGGGCTGTCAGCCATGTTATGCTGGCGCCCGGCATGGCTTGATGCTAAGGGGCCTTCTCGCCTATCAGGGCGCGACGCCGGCCGGCGAATGGCGCCTTGCATTCGCCTCAATCGGAACGGTCTGACCCAGAGTTTGAAGTCGTCGAGACGAAATGGACGCCAAGAACACCACACCCCGGAGCGGCCCGACCAGCCCCGTTCACAAGCACAAGGGCGTCCGGCATCTCTTTGCCGCGGCAAGCTATTCGCTCGGAGGCGCGAAGCGGCTGATCGGCGAGGCGGCCTTCCGGCACGAACTCATCGCCTTCGGCGTTGCCATGCTCGCCTTCGTCATCGCCGGTGCCACCCTGTTTCAATATGTGGCGATGGCGATCCTGTTCCTGCTGATGATGGCTTTCGAGGCGATCAACACGGCGATCGAGGAGATCGTCGACCGCGTTTCGCCCGAAATCTCGGAAATGGGCAAGCACGCCAAGGACCTCGGATCCTTCGCCTGCCTTTGCTTGATCGTCGCGAATGGTGTCTATGCTTTTTACGTGGTGTTCCTGGCACGGTTCATGGGCTGACGCTAATGGTACGCATCGGGGGATGTGGACGCTGCAACCCCCTGTGACTTGCCGGCCTACAAGCGGCTTGCACCACGGTTTGACCGAAACGCTCCTGCAAGCGGAACGCTCCGCTGGTGGCGCAGACGGTGCCACGTCTATTCTCCCCCCTTGTGGGGGAGATGGCCGGCAGGCCAGAGGGGTCAGCTAGGCTACGCCATCACTCAAGCAAAACTCTTGCGCCGGCGGGCAGGCGAGGGGACGTCCTCGACCGGCGGCAGGCTCTGCAGCACGCGGCGCGGCGGCAGGATAGCGATCGCCTCGGTGCCCTCGCGCAGCTTCGAGCGCAGAATGAACTGGCCGTTGTGCTTGGCGAGGATCGCCTGAACGATCGGAAGACCGAGGCCGGTGCCCTGTTCGGCGCTCTTGATCGCGATCGAGCCCTGACCGAAGGCCGAAAGCACAACGGGGATTTCTTCTTCGGGAATGCCGGGCCCGTTGTCCTTGATGGAGATGTACTGGCCGCCGCCGGCGGTCCAGCCGCATTTGACGGTGATCTCGCCGCCGGCGGGCGTGAACTTCACTGCGTTCGAAAGCAGGTTCAGCGTCACCTGCCGCATCGCCTTCTCGTCGACCCAGACCGCCGGCATCGCCTGCTCGAACTGCTCGTTGATCGTGATGGTCTTGCCGCGGGCGCGAAGCTGCACCATGCCGATGCAGTCCTCGGCGATCTCGGCGAGGTTCACCGCCTCTTCGCTGAGCTCGTATTTCCCCGCCTCGATCCGCGAGAGGTCGAGGATTTCGTTGATGAGGTTCAAGAGGTGTTCGCCGGAGCGATGAATGTCGATAGTATATTCCTTGTATGTCGGATTGTTGAGTGGGCCGAGCACCTCCGTCGACATGACCTCGGAGAAGCCGAGAATCGCATTCAGCGGCGTGCGCAGCTCGTGCGACATCGAGGCGAGGAACCGCGACTTGGCGAGGTTCGCCTCCTCCGCCCGCCGGCGTGCCTCGTCCGACATTGACTTGGCGACCTCCAATTCGGCGATGAGGTCATCCTTTTCCGACTGGACCGACAGGATATGAACATTGGCGCGGTTCATGCGGCCGGTCATGAGGATGAGAAAGGCGAGCGAGAGCGACAGCATGCCCGTCAGCCCGACATGGACGGGGTTGCCGCCCGTGAGCGAGCTAAAGCCGAGGGCGGCGATTACGGGCGCGAACGTACAGAGCAAGGCATTGCGCAGCAGGAACGTGCCCATCGCCGTCACCGCGAGCGCGATGAAAAGTCCCGTACCTTCGAAGAGGGCGAAGCCGATTTCGCCGCAGCTGTCGCATTCCCGAATTGCGAAAATGACCCAGCAGAGCCCCATCAAAACCTGGCCGGCGAGGAAGCGGTGGCGCCAGATCGAGACCTTCTCCGTCCCGAAGTTCTCGCGCTTTGCCTTGCGTGCCATAAAGACGGTCACCGCATGAGCCGAGAGCGCCATCAAAGCCCAGGCGAGAAAGCTCCCGTCGCCGGAAAGATAGACGCCGGCGGCAGCGGTCAGGACGATGAGGATGGGAAGCGCGATCGCCCCGTTGAGGACGGAGTCGATGTGTAGAAGGAGCATTTCTCGCTCGAAACCGGAGGGGGCCGAGGAGCCGGTTTGCAGCCGCTGCCGTGTCGCGCGGACAGTCTTCGAAACAGACTTGTTTCGATGGCTGCGCGACTTGTCGACGATGATCTTATCGGTCGAGGTACTGACGGCGATGTTCATGCTCAGGTTCGAGGATTTGGTTCGGCTTGCAGTCTAGGATGCAATCCTTAAGAAGTTGCTGCCCGCCATGAAGGATTCGAAAACCATTGTGGCGTGATTGCGTTTATGCCGCCTACCGCGCCGCGCGTCTTAATCAGACGCGCAAAGGCGGCGGGCCGAGGTGTAGCTATGCTGCAGGGTGATTGAGGGGGTGTTTGCTTGAGGTGGGGGCGCAGCAAGTTTCGGTACGTCGACGGCGCGAAGCCGTTCCGCCGCCGGCGCTTCCATTTCGGTCGCCCGGCGAATCGGTTCCCGGGGAGGCGCCGGCCCTCCGAAGGGCGCGGCAGCCTGGTCGGCGGATGGGTGTTCCTCCTCGTGCTGAGCATCGGCGCCTATGTCGCTTCGAAGCTGCCGCCGCCGGAGAAGCCCGTCACCGGCGAATTGCATGGCGCGGCCATGGCGAGCGACGGCGACAGCCTGCGGCTTGGTGGCCGGCGCGTGCGGATCGAAGGCATCGACGCGCCGGAGATCGGTCAGACCTGCCGACGCGGGGAAAACGTCTGGGACTGCGGCTCCGTGGCGCGCCGGCGACTGGCATCGCTGGTGGAGGAGGAGACGACGCGTTGCCGCCTCCATGGACGCGACCGGTATGG
Organism: Sinorhizobium sp.; assembly: GCA_031178305.1. Lineage (GTDB taxonomy): Bacteria > Pseudomonadota > Alphaproteobacteria > Rhizobiales > Rhizobiaceae > Sinorhizobium. The sequence goes on along the minus strand of JAPSJG010000010.1, from coordinate 12,116 downwards.
TCGTGAGCTCGGCATCTGCGAAACCGGTGGGCGCGACATCGGCCGCGAAATGGTTCTCTCGGGGCTTGCCGTCAGCTACGGTCTTTACGGTAGCGAGGAAGAGGAAGCTCGCGAGCGCCGCGCAGGACTGTGGGCCGGGGATTTTGTCCGGCCGCAGGAATGGCGCCGGTCGAAGGGCGAGCCGGATGAGATGCCGCATCGGGCTAGCGACTGGCTGGAACTGATCGTCCAATGGATAAAGGATGAAGTCCGTTCAGTGGCCGAAAGGATCCTTGGTGACGGATAGGGCTGAGGACCGGCTGCAGATACTGCGCGCGGCCATCGCTGCTTGCCGCGTCTGTCGGGAAGCTCCGGCGCGGGGCGTCGAGCATCGGTTGCCGCATGAGCCTCGTCCAGTGGCTGTGCTTTCGGTCTCCGCGCGCATCCTCATCGCCGGCCAGGCGCCCGGCCTGCGTGTGCATGAGAGCGGACTTCCCTTCAACGATGCTTCCGGCGACCGGCTGCGCCAATGGCTCGCCGTCGGTCGCGCCGCCTTCTACGATCCGCAGAACTTCGCGATCGTTCCGATGGGCTTCTGTTTTCCGGGCTATGACAGTCACGGCAGCGACCTGCCGCCGAGGGCAGAATGTGCGCCCCTATGGCGCCAACGCGTGATGGATGCCATGCCGCAGATCGAACTGGTGCTCGCGGTCGGCCATTATGCTCAGCGCTGGCATCTGGGACCGGACTGTCCGAAATCCATGACCGAAACAGTCCGCAACTGGCAGCGCTATCTAAAACGCAACAGCGGCACGGCCGTGTTGCCCCTGCCGCATCCCAGTTGGCGCAACACGGGCTGGCTGCGGAGGAACCCGTGGTTTGAAGCGGACTTGCTGCCCGTCCTGCGCGATCGGGTAAAGACACTGCTCGCCTGAAACAATTTTCTTTATCTTCACGAATTCCGCGCTATAGAAGGAAAAATATTCGAGAGGATTTTCCATGGATCGCCTGGACCGTAAAATCCTGCGCCTTTTGCAGGAAGATTCGACTTTGGCCGTGGCCGACCTTGCCAAGAAGGTCGGGCTTTCGACGACGCCTTGCTGGCGGCGCATCCAGAAGATGGAAGAGGATGGCGTCATCCGCCGCCGTGTAGCGCTTCTCGACCCGGTGAAGGTCAACACCAAGGTGACGGTGTTCGTCTCGATCCGCACCAACGCCCACTCGATGGAATGGCTGCGCCGCTTTTCCGAGGTCGTCGCCGACTTCCCGGAAGTGGTGGAGTTCTACCGGATGAGCGGCGACGTCGACTATCTGCTGCGCGTGGTCGTTCCGGATATCGCCGCCTATGACGCCTTCTACAAGCGGCTGATCGCCAAGATCGAGATCCGCGACGTTTCCTCCGCTTTTGCCATGGAGCAGATCAAGTACACGACCCAGTTGCCGCTCGACTACATGGCCATCGATCAGGCGAAATCGGGCGAGGAGTAGGTCTGTCGAAATTCAGGTGCTGCGCAGGTTCTGCCAGTATTGCGATGATTTGGACCTGTGGGCAAAGGCAGGCCCGAGGGGGTAGGTGCGCCATCGCTCGGTTGTACGCGCCCGATATGCTTCATTTCCGCGCGCCCGATTTGGACGGCATCCTTTCCGATCCTTGCGATCCTTGCTTGCGGCCAGCCTTTCGGCAAGCGTTAGGGCGAATGTCCTGTTCCGCAGTGACCGGCGTGTTCATTGTGCATCTTCTCCGGCGTTCTGCGTGCTCGACGTGCAGCCGTGGACGCGGTTGCCTTAATATTGGGCTGCGCGCGGCTATGTTCGGTGACGCATCAGGATGTCGGACAAAAGGGCCAGGCCTTGGGGTCGGCTCGGGACGGCGGGGTGGAGAAAGGTGATCTGCCGCTCGAAGGCATCCGCGTCGGGGGGCGGCGTGAGGTGGATGCCGATTGGGTTCAGGCCCTGCCATGCCGGCACGAGAGAATTGCCAAGTCCGCGCGCCACGAGGATTGCGATCGTTTCGAGCGCGTCCATGTCGCAGAGCACTTCCGGGAGGAGGCCTGCCTTCTCCAAGTAGCTGGTGGCCAGGCGCCCGCCCCAGGATAGTGGATCGTAGCGTATCAACGGACGCGCCTCTATGTGCTGTCGGATTTCTCCAGCCCCGACCGGATCGAGCGACATCAGCATCAGCGGCTCGCGGCGGATCAGAAGCGCGTGGAGTGTCTTGGGCACTGGGAAGGGCGGGTGCACCAGCAGGGCCGCATCAAGATGCCCGTGCAGCAATTGTTCGTAGAGGAATGATGACGAGCCGGGCACGAGCCGCAGTTTCAGTCCAGGCGCGACACGGGCAGTTTCGTGAAGCACCTCGGGAATGAGGCCCGTCATAGCGGTGGAAATGGCGCCTATTCTAATCTCTCCCGAGAGCGGCCGGCCGTCTAGATCGTCCTTGAGCTGGGCCGCCTCGCGAATGAGCAGGCGGATGCGCGGAAGCAGATGCAGGCAGGCTTCCGTGGGCACGACCGAATGAGCTCCCCGTGTCAGCAGGGTGCTTCCGAGACTGCGTTCGAGCGCCTGGACGCGTTGGCTGACGGCGGCGGGGGTCAGCTTGTCGCGCCGAGCGGCGGCGGTGATCGACCCCGTTTCGATGACGGAGACGAGGCTTTGAAGAAAACGGATATCCAATAGAAAACCTATCGCTCAGTAAAACTATTATATGTTTTTCCTTTTTCTCGCCAAGTCCTAGTTTCCGCCCGTCACAGGAAAGGACCTTCTGATGCGCTCTTTGTTTCATCTCGCCTACCACGTCACCGACCTCGATGCCGCTCGCCGCTTCTACGGCGGGGTGCTCGGCTGCCGCGAGGGACGCAGCACGGACACGTGGGTGGACTTCGACTTCTTCGGTCACCAGATTTCCCTTCACCTCGGCAAGCCGTTCGAGGTGACCCGCACCGGTAAGGTCGGCGATCACATGGTGATGATGCCGCATCTTGGCGTCGTACTGCCGCTGGAAGACTGGATGGAGCTGGCCGGGCGCCTCGAAGCTGCGGGTGTCCCCTTCGACATTCCCCCGGTCATCCGCTTTGAAGGGCAGCCGGGCGAGCAACGCACAATGTTCTTCTTCGATCCGAGCGGCAATCCGATCGAGGTGAAGGGCTTCAAGGACTTCAATTCCGTCTTCGCGGCATGACGGTAATAACAATGACGAAATCGCCTATTGCCCTCGTTGCGCGGGACGTTGCATCTGCCGTCCAGTGGCAGCATGTGTTGTCGGTCCACCTTCCGAACGAGAAAATCGTCCAGTTCGCCGATCTGCAGAGCCGCGAGAAGGCCGCAGTCGAGATTGCCATCGTCGCCAATCCTGACCCTACGGAAGTCGCGCAACTGACGAACCTGGTGTGGATCCAAAGCCTGTGGGCTGGCGTCGAGCGGCTCGTGGCCGAGCTCGGACCGAAGGCTCCGCCGATCGTCCGGCTGGTTGATCCGGAGCTTGCCCGCACTATGGCCGAGGCCGTGCTGGCCTGGACCTACTATCTGCATCGCGATATGCCAGCTTATCTCCGGCAGCAGAAAAAGGCGGTCTGGCAACAGCGTCCCTATGTTCACCCGGGACGGATGACGGTCGGCTTGCTTGGTCTTGGTGCGCTCGGCATGAGGGCTGCCGGTCGGCTGAAGGATGCGGGCTTTGTCGTCAAGGCCTGGAGCCGGTCGCCAAGGCAGTGTGACGGTGTGGAGACCTTCTCCGGCGACGACGGACTGCAAGCGCTGCTTGTGGCAAGCGACATCGTCGTCTGTCTCGTGCCGCTCACCTGCGAGACCAGGGGATTGATCGATGCGCGCCGCCTGTCATCGATGAAAGAGGGCGCTGGCCTCATCAACTTCGCCCGCGGCCCCGTGATCGTTGCCGAAGACCTGATCGATGCGCTCGATGCCGGACGGCTCTCTCATGCCGTGCTTGACGTCTTCGATACGGAACCGCTGCCGGAAAGCTCGCGCTTCTGGTCCCATCCGAAGGTGACGGTGCTGCCGCATATCTCGGCGCCGACGGACCGCGACACGGCGGTTCGCATCGTCGCAGCCAATATCCAGGCATACCAGGCGTCCGGCATCATCCCGGCGACCATCGATCTGGCGCGCGGCTATTGAAGCGCGAGGCTAGAGCCTGGTTTCGACCGCGAAGCGTGCCATGGCGGCGACGTTCTCTTCGGAGCCGATGGCGCGCAGATGTTCGATGATCTCCTCAGCCGAAGACATCGACGTGAGCGTCACTTTTCGAGACGGGCAAGCAGGGATGACGTATCCCAGCGATTGCCGCCGAGCGCCTGCACTTCCGCATAGAATTGGTCGACCAGGGCCGTGACGGGAAGCTTGGCGCCGTTGCGCCGGGCTTCGGCGAGCACGATGTCGAGGTCCTTGCGCATCCAGTCGACGGCGAAGCCGAAATCGTATTTGCCGGCATTCATGGTCTTGTAGCGGTTCTCCATCTGCCAGGAGCCGGCCGCCCCCTTGGAAATGACCTCGATCACCTTCTCGATGTCGAGTCCCGCCTTCTTGCCGAAATGGATACCTTCGGCGAGGCCCTGGACCAGGCCGGCGATGCAGATCTGGTTGATCATCTTGGTGAGTTGGCCGGCGCCCGCGGGGCCCATCAGTCCGACCATGCGGGCATAGGCCTCGATGACCGGCTTCGCCTTCTCGAACACGTCGGCATCGCCGCCGCACATCACCGTGAGCATGCCGCTGTCGGCGCCCGCCTGGCCGCCTGAGACCGGCGCGTCGATGAAATGCGCGCCCTTGGCGCGGGCGGCGGCATAGAGCTCGCGGGCGACTTCGGCGGAGGCGGTCGTGTTGTCGATGAAGACCACGCCGGCTGCGATCGTCTCGAAGGCGCCGTTCGGCCCGGTTGTAACCGACCGTAGATCGTCGTCATTGCCGACGCAGGCGAATACGAAATCCTGGCCCCTTGCCGCTTCGGCCGGGGTTGCCGCCGCACGTCCGCCGAATTCGGCCGCCCAACGTTCCGCCTTTGCGGCGGTGCGATTGTAGACCGTCACCTCATGTCCGCCGCGGACCTTGAGATGACCGGCCATTGGATAGCCCATGACGCCGAGACCGAGGAATGCGACTTTCGCCATTTGCTGCTACTCCGGAATTGTCTTGGATGAGATTACGGGCACCGACCCTACTGCATGGTTTCGGGAATCGGAATGGCCAAAAACTCGATCATCGCTCTACAGCGCCGCGCGTCTTATCAGACGCGCAAAGGTCGCCGTATGCAGGAACAAGCTGAACGTTGGCAGAGGAGGGGCTCGCCGCCCCCTTGCGCCTTTTCAGAAGGAGACGCTGCGGTTCGACCAGATGGGGCCCAGGCGCTCCTCTTCCTTTAGGCTGCCGGAGCCATAGGAGAAGCGGAGGCCGCCGAAAATGGCATTGCTGTCTCCGGAGAGAGTGTGTGCCAGATCGACATTCGTGTACTTGTAACCCGCAAACAGCGTGACCGGCCATTGCTCGGGCCGATAGTTCGCAGTGAGCTTGAGGCTCTGGACGTCCAGGTCGTCATCGGAATCGGTGATGCGATCGAGCTTGCCATCGATGTCCAATCGAACATTGTCGGTCGCGTACCAGCGTGCGCCGAGGGCACCCATGTAATGATCGGCGTCAAGACCGCCCAGGTCGGCTTGGCCGTAGCCTGCCGCGCCCACGACAGTCCAGGTGTCCTGGAAGAAGGCGCCCTCAATGCCACCCATGTAATCCTTGATGTCCTCAGCCAGGCCGACATCGTATCGTGACGCGCCGAAGAAGGCGCCGGCCGCAAAGAGGCTGTCCCGATAATATCCGTGGAGCGCGCCGTCATATTTGTCGATGTCCAGGTCGCCGATCCCAACGCGCTCATAGCCGAGGTCGACTTGCAGGTTCATGCCGGAGCCGGCGTCTACATTAATCGCGCCTCTCAGTTCCCAGGTGTCGGCATCGACGTCGTCGACGCTATTGGCATATGAACCCTCCACATATCCCGTAACGCCTCCATAGGAGGCCTCGACCACCGGCTCGTGATATGCTCCCAAACCGACAAGTGGCTGATCCACGTCGGCAGAGAATGCGACGTTGGAACTCGATAAAAACAGCAGCGCAAAAGTGGTCGTTCGAAACACGGGCCCCATCTCCGTTATAAATCCGTCTGGACCCTAGACGCGTATGGTTAATGCAAGCTGAACGCGAACCGAATTCACCAACTCGCGATTGTGCTTGATGCTGTGAAGAGACAGGAGCGCAAGCGCCGGCAATGACGCTTGGGGACGTCGTCGGTACGGGCTCAGGGCTTGAAACGAGCGACCACGAGTTGGCCGGCGATCGGTGCACCCTCTTCCATGCGGACGGTGATGCCGCCGATCTCGACGATCTCGAATCCGGTCGCTGTGAGGCGGTCGCGAATATAGGCCTCGGAATGGGCAAAGCGCTGATGCGGGCCAACCATATAGGGGCGTTGCGCAAAAACGTCATCCGGCAGGGTTTCGCTGGAGAAGACCAATAGGCCGCCGGGCACGAGATTGTCCACCGCGCCGAAGAACAGCGCTTCCAAGGCTCCCATATAAGGCAGCACGTCGGTCGCGACGATCAGGTCGAAAGGCTCGTCGTCATTGTCGTCGAGGAAATCGACGGCTTCCGCAACGTAAAGCGTCTCGTAGAGGTCCCTCTCATGGGCGATCTCGACCATGTTCTCGGACAGGTCCACGCCGGTAATGTCCTCGGCCATGTCGCGCAAGGCGCCGCCGGTCAGCCCCGTACCGCAACCGAGATCGAGCACCCTCCTGAACGGACCGAGCTCGAGCGCCTGCAGGCGCTGGCGGACGAGGAGCGGCACGCAGTAATCGAGCTGATCGACAAGAACGTTGTCGAATACATCGGCGTGCTGGTCGAACAGCGTCTGGACATAGGCGTCCGGCGCCTTGAGCGGCGTCTCGCCGCGCCCCATGGAAGCAAGCCGGACGGTGGCTCCTCCGTGGTCATCGGGATCGAGTTCCAGCACCTCTCGGTATGCGGCGGCGGCGGCATCGAAATTGCCGGCCTTTTCCAGCGCGAGGGCGCGGTTATAGGCTTCCGCCAGGGCTTCCTCGTCGATCTTCCTGCTCTTCTGGGTCATGGTCGCTTCTTACGACCGCCGGCGGTCTTTGGCAATTGCCGTTCGAGGGGACGCGCTCACAAAGCGCGAGCGCCGCAGAGACTGAGGTTTCATTGCCTGCGCATGCGGCGTCCGCGCCGACAAGACAAAAGCGAAGCATTTAGCGCTTGATCAAAAAATGACGAAGCGCCAAGAGCCCGGGATTTATCCGCGGCGGAAATAGAGTCATCATCGTGAAAACAGTGAATTACCGGGAGGCATGCCGATGGCTTCTGAACTGAGTCCGCTGACATTGGAAACGGAGCTGCCGGAGGAGCGCGGTCCGCCGCTGCCGCAATCGTCGCAGGAAACGATCAATACGATCGTCCATTATTATCGCGGTGAGATGGGGCGGATGGCGGGTTGGCGGGACCGGATTGACCGGACTTCGAACTGGGCGATCACAGTCGTCGCGGCGATGCTTTCCGTTTCCCTGTCGACCCCCACGTCGCACCATGGCGTGCTGCTCTTTGCCATGCTGCTGATCACTCTGCTATTGTTGATCGAGGCGAGGCGCTATCGCTTCTTCGACGTTTACCGCGCGCGCGTGCGCCAACTCGAGCGGGGCTATTTCGCACAGGTCCTTGCGCCGGACGGCACGCCGAGTGCCAAGTGGTCGACGGCGATCGCCACGAGCCTGCGCAAGCCGATTTTCCTGATGAGCTACAAGGATGCGGTCAGCCGCCGATTGCAGCGCAATTACTGCTGGATGTACTTGATCCTGCTCTTGGCTTGGGCCCTGAAAATCTCCTCGCCTAAGATGTCCATGGCCGGCGAATTCCTGGGCCCCGTCCGCTCCTGGAGCGACCTCGTCGAAAATACTGCCCTCGGGCCTTTGTCGGGCTGGATCGTGCTTATCGTTGTTGCGCTCTTCTACTGTCTTGTTCTTTATGGCTCGTTTCGCCGGGAGGATCAGGAGGGCGAACTGGCCCACGGCCAAGTGCATGTCTGACCCGATCAGCCACGACGCGCCGGCGCTGAACGCTCAATGAAGAATGAATTCTCCTTTCAGCGCCCGCCACTCGCTGGCCGAAATCAGCTTGCGGTGCACGTAGCGCACGGAATGGAGCGGACCGTCGAGCTTTTCCTGCCAAAACTTGAGGAAGCTTCGCATTTCCGGGAAGTCCGGAGCGATGTCGTAATGCTGCCAGATATAGGTCTGCAGTAGAGCCGGGTGGTCGGGCATTCGATACAAGATGTGGGCCGTCGTCAGGCCGTAACCCTTGAGCTGCAGTTCCATGTCGTTCGTCATCAAGGGACCTCACTTTTCACAAAGGCTAGTCTCTATGATGGAGCGCTTGATTTCTTAATCAAGGCCTAATAATGGTCGCACAGGCGAGATTAAACTCGAAATATCAAAGCCTTAGCAGCGCTGTTTGGTGAGTGCTGCCAGCCGCTTACAGCGCCCGCGCGTCTTATCAGACGCGCAAAGGTCGCTGTAGCACTTTAAACTGCTGCATGTCTTTGTCCTTGAATCGAGGTCGATTAAAGGAGACATGCAGTAGTGGCGGACACGACGCGCACGCCGGAACTTTCTCCGTGCTTTCACCGCTTCAGGTGGCGAGTCAGCCTCGCCTCGAGCCAGCCCCAGATATTGCGCAGCAGTTCCACCATCAAAAGGTACAGTGCTGCCGCCCAGACATACATCTGGTAGTCGAAGGTGCGGGAGAAGGCGCGACGCGTTTCCCCCATCAGGTCGAACACGGTGACGATCGCGACGATCGCCGAGCCCTTGATCATCAGGACGATCTCGTTGCCGTAGGGGCGCAGCGCCACGATCATCGCCTGCGGCAGGATGACCTTGAAAAAGGCGACCCGCTCCGGCAGGCCGAGGGCGGCGGCACCCTCGTGCTGGCCGCGCGGCACGCTTTCGATCGCCCCGCGTAGGATTTCGGCCTGGTAGGCGGCGGTGTTGAGCGTGAAGGTGAAGAGCGCGCAGTTCCAGGCGTCACGGAAGAACCACCAGAGCCCGACCGCCTCGAGCTGAGGACGGAAGCTGCCGAGGCCGTAATAGACGAGGAAGAGCTGGGTGATCAGCGGCGTGCCACGGAAGAAGTAGACATAGGCATAGGCGAGCCATGACCAGAGCTTGTGCTTCGACATGCGCCCGAGCGCAATCGGCAGCGACAGCACGGCGCCGAGCAGGATCGAGGAGCTGACGAGTGCCAGCGTCACGCCGAGGCCGGAGAGGAAATTCGGTCCGTATCGGGAAAACTTCTCCGGATCCCAGCCGCCGACGACGGTGAAGAAGATGCCGACGGCAAGCGCCAGCCAGACGCCGAGCGCGACGCTGCCAAGGAAGCGCGCCAGCGTGTAGGGTTTCGGTGGGGCCGGGGGCGGGGCCTGCGGCGAAATCATGGTCTCGGCAATGCTCATCGGCCCGTCTCCGCGCGTTTGGTCCGGCGCTCGATTGCCGAAAAGACAACGGACGAGATCATCGCCAGGATCAGGAAGAGAATGCAGGCAAGGCCGAAGAATTCGAAGGCTTGTTTGGTTACGCGGGCTGCAATCCCGGTCTGGCGGAGGATGTCGGGCAGGCCGACCACCGAAACAAGCGCGGTGTCCTTGAGCAACGCCATCCAGAGATTGCCGAGCCCGGGCAGGGCGATGCGGATGAGCTGCGGCAGGATGATGAGGCGCATGGTCGTGCCGCGATGAAAGCCTAGCGCATCGCCCGCTTCGTATTGGCCACGGGGAATGGCTTTGAAAGCCGAGAGCAGCACTTCTGAGCAATAGGCGGAAAAGACGACGCCGAGTGCGATCATGCCGGCGACGAAGGCGTTGATCTCGACCGGTCCCTCATAGCCGATCGTGGCGAGGAACTGCTGTACGAGGATCTGCAGGCCGTAATAGACGATGAAGAGCGTCAGGAGCTCGGGCAGGCCGCGGAAAATCGTCGTGTAGATATCGGCGGCGAGCCGCAGCGATCGTTCCTCCGATTGCTTGGCGACCGCCACGAAAAAGCCGGCCACGAGCCCGACGGGCAGGGTGGCGATCGCAAGACTTGCGGTGACCAGGAAACCGTAGGCGATCTCATCGCCCCAGCCGGTATCGCCGCACGCGAGCAGCGTGTCTGGACCCAACAAACGAAACACGCCGGCCGGCCCGCAAAGCGGATCGATAATCGAAACGACCCAGGCGAGACCGGAATAGATGGCGGCAAACAACCCGCTCATGCCGGAAAATTCCCCTTTAATGTTCTTATGGACGCCGACGACGCCCATTTTTGCCTTGTCAAGCAAAAACGGCGGAAGGGCAAGCCGTTCCGCCGTTGCATTTTTTCATCAACCAAGAATTTCCCGGCGTAGTGCTACAGCGACCTTTGCGCGTCTGATGAGACGCGCGGGCCTGCAAGTGAGCATTCGTAAGAAACGCACGAATGTGGGGTTAGATTCCTTGTTCAATGCAGGTCTGATCGCAGAAGCTGATTAGCTGCCGTAGACGTCGAACGGGAAGTATTTTTCGTTGATTTCCTGGTACTTGCCGTTTGCGCGAATGGCGTCGATCGCCTTGTTGAACTTTTCGCGCAGTTCGTCGTCGCCCTTGCGCACGGCGATGCCCGCGCCTTCACCATTGATGACCGGATCGATCGGCAGCGTACCGAGCAGCTTGCAGCAGGCGCCATCCTCGGTCTTCAGCCAATCGGAAAGCACGACGACGTCGTCGATCGCGGCATCGATGCGGCCATTGGCGAGGTCGAGCTTGTATTCATCCGCGGTGGGGTAGAGCTTCAATTCCGCGCGCTTCATATGCGCTTCGGCATAGTTGGAGTGGGTCGTGGAGCCCTGGGCGCCGAGCGTCCTGCCCTCGAGTGCCGCTTCGGTCGCCTCGGAGATCGGCGAATCCTTCGGCACGGCGATCGCCGGCGGCGTGTTGTAGTATTTGTTGGTGAAGTCGACCTTTTCCTTGCGCTCCTCGGTGATCGACATGGATGCGATGATCGCGTCGAACTTCTTGGCGATCAGCGCCGGAATGATGCCGTCCCAATCCTGCGTCACGAAGGTGCATTCGACCTTCATTTCTTCGCAGAGCGCCTTGGCAATGTCGACGTCGAAACCGGTCAGCGTGCCGTCAGGCTCGAGATTGTTGAAGGGCGGGTAAGCGCCTTCCGTGCCGATCACGACCTTTTCGCCTTCCGCCATGGTCGAGCTTGCAATGAGCACGAAAACGGCAGCCGATGCGGCGGCTGCAAGCCGTCTGGAAATACGCATGATGATCCTCTCTGTTGGCCGGCATCCGGATTTTTTCTTGTTCGCGGATGCCAAATATACCCGCGGCGAGCGCCGTTGGTTGCGGCGATATTCGTACGGTTTTCCTGTAAAAATCAACAGGAAAGCATCGCCGCCCAACAGCAAAAGCTGTTTAGGATTTTTCGCCCCTGATGGTTGTGAGCGAGATGAATGGCCCGTTCAGGCGAGGTTAATGTCGCCTCCGATAGGCATTGAGCGGAACCGATCCGTGGCTGCCGCGTTGCGGCTGCGACAGTTCCGACTGACACAAAAAAGTCGGAAGCGCGGATCATGGCCCCAAAGCGATGCGCTGTGCCGATGCGCAATGCGACAACGGGGCGCCGGGCGCGAGAACGCGCCGGGACCAGGAGGAAGAAAGAGAATGTCGATTCGATCCAAACTTTTCGCAACGGTGGCCCTGCCGGTTTTCGCGGCGTCCCTTGCGGCCCAGCCTGCCTTCGCCGACAGCCTGAACGCGCCGTTCGAAGTGGCGCAGGAGGGTGGCGAAGAGTTGTCGCCTGAGGAACTGCTGCTGCTGAAGAAGCGCGAACAAGAGCAGCGCCAGGCCGAGGAAGAGCAGCAGGGCGCCGAGGAAGAACAGCCGCGCCAGGCCGAAGAAGAGCAGCAGGGCGCCGAGGAAGAACAGCAGCGCCAGGCTGAGGAAGAGCAGCAGCGCGCCGCCGAGGAAGAAAAGCAGCGTCAGGCTGAGGAAGAACAGCAGCGCGCCGCCGAGGAAGAAAAGCAGCGACAGGCTGAGGAAG
>JAPSJG010000265.1 GCA_031178305.1 Sinorhizobium sp. | reverse complement strand
GATCCTCTCTGCCGCGCTCCTCGTTGAGACTGCGCATTGCGTCCCGCATCCGCATCGCTGCGGCGAGCGCTCGGTCCGGCGTCGGGAAAGTCGCCATTACCGCATCGCCGATCGTCTTGACGACGGCGCCAGCCTCCGCCGCTACGATCTCGTTCAGCACCCGGAAATGCGCCCGCACGAGGTCGAAGGCCGCAAGGTCGCCGACGCGCTCGTAAAGTTCGGTCGAGCCGCGCAGATCGGTAAAGAGAAAGGTAAGGCTGGTGATCTTCAGCCGCTGGTCCACATCCAACGTGTCGGTCCGGTAGATGTCACGGAAAGTTTGGTTGGACAGGAGCCGCTTTGCTGTGAGGAACGCCCGCCGACGGCCAAGCAGCGCATGCAGCGCCTCGTCGGCAATGCAGACCGAGGGGAGCGTGCGCACTTCGGTATGGTTTTCCAGCTGGATCCTGAGCGGCCCCGGCTGCAGGATCAGCGTCTCGGCATGACGGTGGGAGCGGTCGAAGACGAGCGACAGGTTTCGCCGGTCCTTTGTCGGTTCGCCGCTGACATCGAGGAACTGCGCCGCATGCGTCACCGGCTCGAAGACGATGACGAACTTCGCCGGAAGCTGCAACGAGATCACCGCCTTTTCGCCAGGCGGCAATTCGAGCGCCTCGATCAGGAAAGCATCGACCCTCTCTTCGAAATCCTCCTCCGGCAGGTCGATGCCGGAGCCCCAATACATCTGGCGGAAATACTCGATCACCGGCAATTCGTGCGGATTGTGGGCCTCGATGTGGCGCACTCGCGGGCTTACCGTGAAGGTCACCTCCACCATCTCATCGAGCGTCGGCTCGTAGCCTGCGGCGCAGAGCGCGCAGCTATATTCGGTGCTTTGCACCGTTTTCAGCGAGGTATTGGCGTCGAGCACCCCGCCGCAGCCGGGGCAGAGCACGTTCCAGGAAAGTTCGAAAATGCCGAGCCGCGAGGCGTGCAGGAAGCCCGCGATCGTCTCTTCCTCGTCGAATCCCTCGGTTGCCGCAAAGGCGAGCGCATTGATGCGGCAGAGCTTGCGATCCGGCGCATCCCGGACAAGCCGCTCGAACGCCTCGACGACCTCCGGCCGCACGGACTGGCGCAGTACCTCGAATAGAGTTTGAGCTTCTCCCATGGCGGTATTCTATACGGATTTTGCGGCGGGGTCAGCGGGATTGCTGCTAACCCTCAATCGCCTTCGTCAGGGATGTTGAGGAGGTGGCCGCAGGCCTTGCAATGTACGGCATCGACCTCGTGCCGCTGCAATCCGCATTCCGGACAGGGGAAGTTCACCTTGTAAGGACGAACGATCGCTTGGGCGAGCCTGACGAAAAGCGAAACCCCGACGATCATCGTCACCACCGACGTCAGTTTGCCGAGCGTGCCCGGAAGCGTGATATCACCGAAGCCGGTCGTCGTGATCGTGGCCACGGTGAAGTAAAGAGCATCGACGAATCCCGCGCCGCCGTCGCGCCCGTAAAAGAAGGTCGTGTAGACGAACCCCGTTACCATGAACAGAAAGACGAGGAAGTTCAGGCAGGCTCGAATAACGTCGTGAACATGCGCCCACCCAAAGCGGCGCAGGATTTCGCAAAACAGAGGACTGTTCCCGATCGCCCAGATGCGCATGGCTCTGAGGAAGGCGAAATTGAACAGGAGATCTGGAAACAACAATGTCGCAAGAATGACCAGGTCGATCCAAGTCATGGGCCTTCTGATGAAGGTGCGAACCGAAGGCGCTGCGACGGCGCGTGCGGCCAACTCGCCGCCGATCCAGGCAGCGATCGTGTAGTCGATGATGAGGTAGGTCGGGCCGGCTCGGAGATAGGGACCTAGGATGAAGAAAGCCAATATGCTGATATCGACGATCGCCAGCAGCGCCTGCCATCGCAGTGCCCACTGATCGCCCCCGCGTTCAATGCGCTGGATGGCGACTTTCAGCGTTCGCAGGTTTGTGCGGGCGGGCCATGGCCGCTGCTCAGTCGTGTCCATGATGCGGAAATAGGCTTCCGAGATTGGCGGTCAAGCGGTTCCTAAAAGGTTCCATTAACACCCCCTAAATTCTTCCCCGCTACGATACTTCCGGGGAACACTCTTTCTTAAAGGCGATCAATGTCATTCTTCGGCGTTTCCGGAATGTATTATTCCGGGCAATCTCTTGGCGAGCACCGGATCGTGCTTGCCGAGGACTCCAATCTTTTCTCTTCCATGGTTTCGAAGCGGCTGAAGGAGTTGTTCGATATCGACGTGATCGTCTGCCGTGACTATGAGGATCTGCAGTTCGCCGTCGAGAATGCTTCCTTTCCGCCGGCGCTTGCCATCTCGAACATCAACCTGCCGGGGGCGGAGAACGGCGAGGCGCTCAACTATCTGCTCGAGATGAGCGTGCCGACGATCGTCTTCACCGGCACGTTCCAGGAGAAGACCCGCGAGGCGATCCTGATGAAGGACATCGTCGATTATGTGATCAAGGACAGCGTATTTGCCGTCGACATGCTGGCGGAATCGGTCTGCCGATTCCTGACGAACCAGAAGCACCACGTGCTGATCGTCGACGACAGTCCGACGGCGCGGGCGCTACTGACCACGCAGTTGAAGCGCTACAATTTCCGCACGAGCTCCGCCGAGAGTGGGGCCGCCGCGCTCGACGTCCTTAAGAACAATCCGGACGTTGCTCTCGTCATCACTGACTACAACATGCCGGATATCGACGGCTTCGAATTGACGCGTCGTATCCGCGCTTCCCGCGGCCCGCACCAGTTGCGCATCATCGGTGTTTCCTCGTCGACAAACCGGCTGCTTTCCGCGCGCTTCCTCAAGGCCGGCGGCAATGACTTCGTCGTGCGCCCCTTCGTCAACGAGGAGTTCTATTGCCGCGTCAACCAGAACCTCGACACGCTGACTAAGATCTGGACCTTGAACGAGAAAGCGAAGGTTCCGGCCTGAACCCCTTTTGTGGGAAATTGAGCTGCTGGTTGACTCGTTAACGAAATTGCAACCGGAAGCCCGTTCAATCGCACACACAGCGTCGGGAATTATCCCGATGACGCTTCCTTAGGTCGGCTTCGGTCAGGAGGGCGTGGCCGGGTGCAGCTGTCATTGAGAGCGTCCGCAAGTGCTCTTGTCATGGAGAGGGGGCAAAACGGATGGAGGGCGATGCGCGCGGTCGCGCCTGTGGCTATCGTAGGGGGGTGGGGGTGCAGATATCGTGAGATTGCGCCGCGCGTCGAGACGGGCGAATTATGTGCAGAAGCACCGCGACAAGCGACTGCTGCTCATCGAAGATTCGCGGATGTTCGCCACGGCCCTGAAATATGGGCTGGAGCTGACGCACGGCATCAACATCACCCATTGCGCCTCCCTCGAAGCGGCAAAGGCGGAAGTCGCCGCGGCTTCCGAGCCGGGGTTCTCGCTCTCCGTCCTCGACCTCAACCTCCCGGATGCGCCAAATTGCGAGGCGCTGGACTTCATCCTCGCGAACAGAATGCCGGCCATCGTCTTCACCGCGGCCTTCAACGATGGTACCCGCGACGAGATCCTGGAGAGAGGCGTCGTCGACTGCATCATCAAAAACGAGCCGGGATCGATCGACCGGCTGCTTGCGGCCGTCGATCGGGCGCTCACCCACGGCCTGACCACGGTGCTGCTCGTCGACGTCAGCAATGACTCGCGGCAGGAGCTTGCGGGCATCCTCCGCCGACACCGATTTTCCGTGATCGAGGCGGCGGATGCAGCCGAGGCGCTGCGGTTCCTCGACCAGGGCGAGACGATCGATGTTATCGTCGCCGACACGAATCTTGCCGACATACCGGCCGCCGTCCTGCTCGAAGAAATCCGCAGACGTCAAGGCGAGGATTGTGTACCGCTCATTGGCTTCTGCGACCACGGAGACGCGCGGCTGGCGGCGCGATTCATCGACGCCGGCGGCGCGGATTTCATCCGCAAGCCCTTCCTCGAAGCGGAGTTTTGCGGCCGTATCCGGCACGCCGCCACGCTGCAGCAGCGGATCCAGGTGCTCAAGCGCGCCGCGGCAAACGATTATCTGACCGAGATTTTCAACCGCCGCCACTTCTTCCTCACGGGCCCGCGCCTCGTGGACCAGTGTTTGCGGCGCGGCGAGGGAACGTCGGTCGCCGTCCTCGACATCGATCACTTCAAACGGCTCAACGATACCTATGGCCACGAGATCGGCGATGTCGTGCTCAAGCATGTGGCGCGGCGGCTGAAGGTGCTCGTCGGCGAGGAGCACCTGCTTGCCCGCCTCGGCGGCGAGGAGTTCGGCATTCTCTTCGACGGGCTGAATGTCCGCCAGGCTTTCGCCTTCTGCGAAAGACTGCGGGCGGAGCTTGCGAAGTCGAAGATCGTCGTTGACGACGAGGACCTGACGATCACCGTCTCCATTGGGCTGGCGACGATCGAAGCGCCCGAGTCCTTTGAAAACTACCTGCACGCCGCCGACCAGTTCCTCTACATGGCGAAACATGCCGGCCGGAACCGGGTGATGTCGGAACTCGCCCTGCTCGATGCGCTGGCGTCATAGGGCGAAGCCGCACGCCTGGAGCGGGATGCGCTCATAAGCGTTCGCCCGCCGCTCCTTTGTTTCTGCCGCATTTTTGCGACGTTGGGTGACGGTAATGCTCTAGCGGGCCATCTGCAGCGTCAGTTTCCGCTCGGCGCGCTCCTGCTGCGGCGAGCGGTTGTAGAGTTCGCGATAACACTTGGAAAAGTGCGAGGCGGAGACGAAGCCGCAGGCGACTGCTACTTCAACGACCGGCATCGACGACTGGATAAGCAGGTGCCGAGCGCGGTCGAGCCGGATTTCGAGGTAGTATCGGGCGGGCGAACGCCCCATCTCCTGGCGGAACAGCCGCTCGATCTGGCGGCGCGAGAGATCGGCACTCTCGGCGATCTCCAGAAGCGAGAGCGGCTCGGAGAGATTGGCTTCCATCAGTTCGATGATCGAGAGGACCTTGGCGTTCTGGACGCCAAGGCGGGCGCGCAAGGGCAGTCGCTGGCGGTCGTGCGGGCCGCGCACGCGGTCGGTCAGCGCCTGTTCGCAGACGCGGTTGACGAGGTTTTCGCCGAAGTCCTGATCGATCAGGTTCAGCATCATGTCCAGCGAGGCAGTGCCGCCGGCGCAGGTATAGATGTTGCTGTCGATCTCGTACAGGTCGGCATAAACCTCCGCCTGTGGAAAGTTCTCCGAAAAGCCGGGGAGGTTCTCCCAGTGTATGGCGCAACGCTTGCCCGTGAGCAGACCGGCCGAGGCCAGCACATGAGCGCCGGTACAGAGGCTGCCGACGGCGACGCCGCGGTTGTAGACCTCGCGCAGCCACGCGTTGACCGATTTGTTCTGAAACTCCTCCACATAGACGCCCGAACAGACCAGTACCATCGAAGGGCGGTTTTCGCCAGCGAGCGCCTTGCGTTCGTCGGCAAGCGAGGTGTTGACCTCGAGGGCAATTCCCGCGGAGGAGTAGACCTTCTGACCATCGGTCGAGGCGAGGCGCCAGGTATAGGCTTCGTAGCCGAGCATTCGATTGGCAATGCGCAGTGTTTCTATCGCCGCCGAAAAGGGCAGCATGGAAAAGTTCGGCACCAGGAAGAAGACGAGCGAACGCTTTTTGGTCAGGGGCTTGTTCATGAGGCTTTCCCATGCTGGTCGAGGTGTCTATTCGTCGCTGGAAATATAGCAAGCGGCTTGTCGATTTGCGACATCCGTATCGGCGGCCGCGACGCCGATGACATTTCGCATTGCGACATCGCGGTAAAATCCACTGTTCTGGCAAATTGAGGGGGCTATATGAAAAGCGACATCAAGAGGGTACAGGCGCCGCTATCGGGCC
>JAPSJG010000264.1 GCA_031178305.1 Sinorhizobium sp. | reverse complement strand
CGACGGCCCAAACGAGTTTCATGCGGCGGGAGGCGAAGCAGGCGATCAGCGCCGTGAAGAAGACGGCCGGGACGAAACCCAGCCCCCGCACCGTTAGGCCAAAGAAGATCGGGGCGGGGAGGACGAAGAGTACGCCACGAACCGCAATCGGCCCCATCGGCTCGCCTTGGACACGGGCCGATTGCACCAGGATGACGACGCCGAGCAGGATCAGCACGACGGAAAGCATGAGCGGGAAATAGCCGGGACCCATCCGGAACGCGGTGCCGAGCTCGAGACCGAGCGACTGCCAGGCAAAGAAGAGACCCGCGGCCGTGAGGAGGCCGCCGCATAGCGCGTTGGTCGTGTCAAAGGAGATGGATTTCATGCATGTTCCCCAATTTGTTTTCGGCCGCCGCCAACGGCCGGTTCTTGGCGAATGTCCTCGCACGTATTTCCGGTCCGAGTTCTCCGGATCCAGGCGGCGGGTTGACAGCTGTCAACCGCCGCCAAGGCCGGATTAGTCCGCATACTCGCCGGCAGCCTCGATCACCGGCTTCCAGCGGGCGATTTCGCTTTCAAGCTTTGCCTTCAGCGCCGCAGGCGTCGCATCCGCTTCGCTCGAAGGTTCGGTGCCGAGTTCGGCAAAGCGTGCAATGACGTTCTCGTCCTTGAGCGCCTTCTGCAGCGACTTGGACAGGCGGTCGGTGATCTCGGCCGGCGTGCCCTTCGGCGCGTAGATGCCGTGCCAGATTCCCACCTCGAAACCGGGCAGGCCGGCTTCGCTCGCCGTCGGGAGGTCAGGGAAAATTTTGAGGCGCTTCGGCGAGGTCACCGCATAGGCCTTGATCGTGCCGGCCTGGATCTGCTTCGTCGTATTCGTCGTCTGGTCGCACATGATGTCAACCTGACCGCCGAGCAGGTCGGTCATCGCCGGGCCGGTACCCTTATAGGGTACTGTCGTGAGCTGCGTGCCGATGGCATTCATGAACATCATGCCGCAGAGATGCGATGCGGCGCCGATGCCCGCATTGGCAAGGGTGACCGTATCCTTGTTGGTCTTGACGTACTCGATCAGCCCCTTGAGGTCGGTCGGTTCGAAGTCCTTGCGCGCGACGATGGTCATCGGAACCTCCGTGACGAGACCGACATACTCGAAGGCGTTCAACGTGTCATAGGCAAGGTTGCGATAGAGCGTGGCGCTGGTCGCCATCCCGATATGGTAGAGTAGCAGCGTGTAGCCGTCCGGCTCGGCCTGGGCGACGCGGCCGGCCCCGAGCGTGCCGCCGGCACCGCCGACGTTCTCGACGATGACTTGTTGGCCAAGATCCTTGGACATGGCTTCGGCGACGAGACGCGTGACCGTATCGGTCGGACCGCCCGCCGAGAAGGGCACTATCATGGTGATCGTGCGCTCCGGGTAGGTTTGGGCGCTGGCCGGAGCGGAAAACAGGGAAACGGCGGCGACGGCGCCGAGAAGCGCTTTCAGAATCGTCATTATTTTCCTCCAGGATGACGTCGTGTCCAGCCGGCCAAGATTCCTCCCCTGCCGGCACTCGCTGGCATCCATCAGCGAATGGGATTTTAGCACAGACAACCGTTGTGTGCGGCGGTTTCGTGATTTTTCACAGTGAGATGGCTGGCTCGCTCCGGCATCATTGACCGGTACGGCGCCTGAGATATCGGATTTCCGCATCCGTCAGCGGGCGGCTTGCGCCTTTCGGCAAGTCGCCGAGGACGATCTCGCCGATCGAGACGCGCAAGAGGCGCAGGCATTCGAAGCCGAGTGCGTCGAGCATGCGGCGGATCTGGCGGTTGCGTCCTTCCTGGAGTTCGACCTCGATCCAGCTGTTGCGATCGCCGCTCCTCAAGGTGCGGACCCGTGCGGCCTTCAGAAATTCGCCAACCTCGAACACCCCTTCGGTCATAGCCTTCGCTGAGACCTCGTCGAATTGGCCGCGCACCTGCACGTGGTACACTTTGCCGAGATGGGCCTCGGGGTCGAGCAGGCGCTGCGCAAGCACCGTGTCGTTGGTGAAGAGGAGAAGCCCCTCGCTCGCCTTGTCGAGCCGTCCTACCGGTGAGAGGAAGCGGGCGTCGGTCGCTCCGAGACAGTCGTATACGGTCGGCCGCCCCTCCGGATCATCCCGCGTCGTCACGACACCGCGCGGCTTGTTCAGCATCAGATAGATCTTCGCCTGCGCCGGGATCGCGACGCCGTCGACGGCGATCCTGTCGTTCTCGACTTCCACCCAATGGGAGAGATCGGTCGTCTTGCGGCCGCCGACGCTGACGCGGCCCTCGACAATCAGCCTTTCAGCCTGCGTGCGGGAGCAATAGCCGAGCTTCGACAGCGCGCGCGCAAGCGTCACGCGCTTGCCGGCGCTTGGCTGCGTCTCGGCCCCCTGCCTCTTCGCCGATCGGCGATGTTGCTTCACCCCGCTCTGCCTCCGTCAGATTGAACGACTCCATCTGACATAAACTCCGTCTCAGGGCCAGAGCGCCGAGTTCCACATGTCTGCCATAGGCAGAGCGAAAAGGGGCGGGTTAATCGCCCCTGCGCCGCGGTCCCGGCGTGGGTTTCGCCTCATGCGGCGTCTCGCGCCGCGCGGGGGCCGACGAGGGATCGAAGCGCCTCCTCCTCCGGCGTGAACAGATCGTCCTCGATCGCGCCGAAGGCCGCCGCGGCGGTCCGCACCCTGGCGGATGCGTCCAGAGCGGCATCCGGGCCCTCGAGCCGGAACGAGGCCGGCGACAGCGGCCCGAACAGAAGCGGGCGTTGGAGCTCCGGCCATTGGTCGAGATCCGGCTCGACGCCGGCATTGCGCGCGAACATCAAGGCAGCGACGTGCATCGGCAGGCTCGGCGGACCGGAGCGCATCGCACGCGCCCTCTCGACTCCTAACCGCATCGCTTCGGGCGAGGGCAGGGGCTGCCGTCCGGCGAGGCAATAGGCGATCCAGCGCGACTGCAGTTCCAGCACCGGGAAGTAGGGGCCGATCAGGTCGTAAAGACCGAGGAAGGCAAGACCTGGAAGGTCCGGGTGGAAGGTATGATCGTGGAGGTCGAGATGGATGCCATCGGGGCCGGTGGCGCTGGCGATCTTCTGATCGAGCCAGGGCAGCGACAGGCGATAGCCAGTGCCGAAGAGAAGCCCGTCCGCCTCGAAGGCCGATCCGTCTGAGAAGCGGACCGTTCGGCCCTCGATGCTCTCGATCCAGGGGCGCACCGTGATCCGGCCCTCCGCCACGGCCGACAGGAAGTGCTGCGACTGTGAGATTCCGGCGGCGAAGATGTTCTCGGCCGCCGCCGGCGCGCCGAACTGGTCCGGCCGGCCGGCGGCACGGACGACGGTGGATCTCATCCCGGCTGCGAGTTGCTCCGGCGGCAGCACCTCCCCGAGAAGCGCGGCGGTGCGGGTAAACATCACATGATCGGTCGGCACCCCGGCAATCATCTTCGGCAGGATGTAGCGCTGGCGGTGGTTGGTCGAAACCACCTCCTTCGCGCCGCCGAGCGCAACATCGGAGGCGATTTCGAGCGCGCTGATCGAGCAGCCGGCGACGACGACTTTTCGCCCGCGATAGCGCTCCGCACCAGCATATTGCGCGGTATGCGCGATGCCGAGTGGACCGTCGAAAGAGTTGAGACCGACGATCTCCGGCACGTGCGGAACGTTGTGGCGGCCGGTTGCCACGATCACTTGCCGGAAGATCTCGCTGCGAGGCCCTTCATCGGAAGACGAGCGGATGAGCCAGCCTCCTTCCGCCGCTCGTTCCAGCCGCTCCACCCGATTGTTGAGGCGCAGATGCGGTAGCAGGCCGAAGTTAAAGGCGTAACGCTCCAGGTAGTTGAGCATCTCCTCCTGTCGCACATACGTAGGCGTGCCCGGCGCATGGTCGAGGTCGGAAAAGGCCGTCATGATGCGACTGGTGTTCGTGCGCATGCCGGGCCATGTCGCGCTGGTGGCGGATGCGGAATTCCACTGTCCGCCGAGACGTTCCCCTGCCTCCATGATGGTCGGTATAAGTCCATGGGCCCTGAGCCAGCGGCTCGCGACCAAGCCGCCGGGACCGGCCCCAATCACGGCGACGGCATTTTCCGGCATGTTTACTGCGCAATCCTGTTGCATTTTGAGGTCTCCTTCTTGCCTGCCGTCTTCCTAGCCGGCTTGCGAGGGGCCGTTTCCTAAAAGCTTCCTAAGCGGTGGCCCCTTATCCTAAGACTTGCCTAATTGCTGGTTGGGCGGTGGGCGAACGTGGATGGGCCGTGTCGCGCAACCTCGACGCCGGCCCACCACGGCGGTTCGCCTGGACAAGCCGGGCGGCGTCATCGCGGGCTATGGATAGAGAGGAACCGAAGCCGATCAGAATATCGCGGGCACCGTCGCGGAGCGTTCGTTGCCGTTGCCACCCTTGAGAAAGCCGAGGACTCCCTGGAAAATGCTGCCGCGGTTCAGAGATGCCGACGGCCTGGTTTGCGAGGGCGCCCATTCTAACGGATCTCGATCGTCTTCGCGCTGCCCGACAACTTGCGCCCATGTCCGCCAAATTGCTCAAAGAAACCTCGACCAATGTTCCGGCAGGAACAGTCGGATGATAGCGAACGCCGTTACTGCTGGAGGGGTTCTCTAGATGTTTTGCGGGAGGCCGTGTCCTAAATGCTTTCTAAATTGCGGACCGGGAATCCTAAAACCTGCCCAACTGCTATATGGGTGAGCGATGGGGGGCGAATACCGATGATTGAGCAGGATTTGGCCCGCTTCATCGAGAGCCCGGTGATGCAGATCATCGGGACGGCCGCTGAGGCGCTGAAACCGGAAATAGGGCGGGGAGCCGGGGCCTGGGCGTCCGGCGATCGGCGAAGGATCCATCTCGTCCTGTCGGCCTGGCAATGGCCGGCGACGGTGGCCAATCTCAAGGCAAACGGACGTGTTGCCGTCACCTTCTCGCGGCCGGCGGACTATGTCTCCTATCAGGTGAAGGGGGAAGCGAGGCTTCGCGCCGCCGGGCCCGAAGAGGTCCAACGTTCGGGGCGCTATCTGGTCGAAATGGTCTCCACGCTGATGCGCCTCGGCATTGCCGCGGAGATGATCGCACCGTGGCTCTCGAATCGCGATCCGGTCCTCGCCAGCATCGATGTTACCGACATTTTCCTGCAGACGCCGGGCGCAAAGGCCGGCACCAGGCTTTGGAGCGCCGCGTGACGTTCAGCCTTCTCGATCTCGAAGCCTGTTTCGAAGGCGTCGTTCCGTCGATCATCGCGACCGCCGATGGCAACGGAGTGCCGAATATTTCCTATCTTTCGCATGTCGCCATGGTGGACGACGAGCATGTCGCTCTTTCTAACCAGTTCTTCGGCAAGACATCGGCCAATATCCATATGAACCCGCAGGCTACGCTGATTGCTGTGGACGCCAGGAATGGCGCCCAGTTTCGGCTGGAGCTCACCTTCGCCTATTCGCTTGATGCCGGGCCACTCTTCGAACATCTGTCGCGGCAGCTCGACGCCACCAGCGCGCAGGTCGGGATGGCGGGGGTGATGCGGCTGCGCGGCCTCGACGTGTTCCGCGTCCTCAAGATCGATAGCGTCCGATCGACGATCGAACCCGAACGGAAGCCTTCGGCCGAGCGCGATCGCCTGTCGGCCGCGGCCCGCGTCGTCGATATGATCGCCGCAGAAAACGATGCCGGCGGCATCATCGATGCGACGCTCACCGGCGTCCGATCTTGGCTCGGTTTCGAGCATGGTCTGTTCCTTGAGCTCTACGAGGAACGACGCCAACTCGTTACCATCGGCAGCCTGGGCTACGCGCCGTCTGGTATTGGTGCCGACGTTGAGCTGGGCGAAGGCGTCATCGGCGCAGCCGCCGCCGGCGCAAGCGT
>JAPSJG010000263.1 GCA_031178305.1 Sinorhizobium sp. | reverse complement strand
CCGGTTTGCCTTCCGACAAAGTAAGGAGCGAGCATGCCCCGGCGACCTGATACGAACCCCGCACAAGTACGCGGCGACATCCAGCACGGGCGCACAGGTGACAAGACCCGTGGCTTCGACCCGGCAGCAGCACCGCTGGAGACGGACGACGAGGCGGCAGGCACGCCATTGACCGGCGAAGCGGCCCAGAGCGCGCGGGCCGGCCAGCTCCGTGAAACGCCGGCCGATATTTCCACCGAATATGCCGATGCGATGCGACCGCTTTCGGAAACGGAAAGGATCAGTCCGTTCCGGCAATGGCTCTGGCTGGTCCTCCCCATTGCTGGCCTTGCGATCATGTTTGGCATTCTCGTCTACGCGGCGACCGCCGGCGCGCCCTAAATGGCAAAAGGGGGCAGAAGGAGACTGGGGAGACTGCAATGAGCGATCATCAATCAGGCCGCAAAGACCCCCTCTGGGAACTGAGCGCCTTGGAACAGGCACTTTATCTACGCCGCTCTTCGACGCGATTTCTCG
This sequence comes from Sinorhizobium sp., assembly GCA_031178305.1. GTDB lineage: Bacteria > Pseudomonadota > Alphaproteobacteria > Rhizobiales > Rhizobiaceae > Sinorhizobium. The sequence continues at coordinate 5,399 of JAPSJG010000263.1, read as the reverse complement.
AATGCGCGATCCATCTCTGCGCCACGCACATGACGCTCGAGGAAGTGGCTGACCTTCTCGAAAGAGAGGCGGAGCAGCTTCGGCGTTTCGGCTGAATGACCCTACGTCGAGACGTCATGGTTTCGGCTGCCTTCCGATGACGCGCAAGGTCGGCTCATCCAAATAGGGCCTCACGCCTCGGTGCAGCAGATAGACCTCCCGTTCCGGATGGGCCTTGATCACGAACCCAGCGCTGCGCAGCATGGCCTCGACGCCGGCGCGGTTGGGAATGAACCAGTTGGTCGGATCGTCCGCGAAGCGATGCTCCACGAAGAAGAGCTTGGGATAATCCGGGCGATCGAAAGTCTCCCACTCCCCGAAATCGTAATCGGCCTCCAAGGATCCCACTGCTTCTGCCCCGCGCTGCATGCACTGAAAGAGCATCTCGTCGCCCACCACATGTTCATAAAGTAGGTCGAGTGCGAGCAACGGGTGGCGAAGATGGTAGAGAACGCCCATGAAGAGGACGAGGTCGAATTTTTCGCGCAACTCGGCAACGTCGTAGACGGACATGAGCTTGAATTCGATCTCAACTCCCGCCTGTTCGGCAGCGAACTCCGCTTGCCGCAAATAATGTGGATCGGAGTCGATTCCGACCACGCGCCCCGCATTGCGGCGCTTCATTTCCTGCGCGTAGAAGCCGGCATTGCAACCGATATCGAGCACGCTCCTGCCATCAAGGTCTTCCGGGACGACATGCTTGAAGGCCCGCCACTTCACCGTCGGATAATCCCCGAGAAAGTGATCCGGTGATGTCTCGATGCCCCGGATGCGTATGTTGTGAAACCATGGTCCGAGCGCCGCGATCTCTTCCCGAAGCGACATACGGGCTTTTGTCTCCTCAACCATGCTTAACCAATCTGTGAGAGAGTGGATATTTGTTGCTGATTTCCCGTACGATTCCGACGTTGCATCGTTCGACGGTTCGCAAGAGTCGTCCTGAACCAGCTGATGGTGTGGCACAAGCCCTCGGTCAGCGGCACCTTCGGCTCCCAGGCAAGAAGTGCCTTCGCCCGGGAGATATCGGGCCTGCGACGTAGCGGATCGTCCTCGGGCAGGGGCGCGTGGACGATGGTTGAACTGGTCTTGATCTTCGACAAGACCAGTTCGGCGAGCTCGACGACCGTGAATTCGCCAGGGTTGCCGAGATTGACCGCCCCCCTTGGATTCGGCGTGCAGTTCATGAGCTTGATCAAACCGTCGACGAGATCGGAAACGTAGCAAAAGGAACGTGTTTGCTCCCCGCTGCCGTAGACGGTAAGCGGTGCGTTGTTCAGGGCCTGCACGATAAAATTAGAAACGATGCGACCATCGTTCGGGCGCATATGCGGACCATAGGTATTGAATATCCGAGCGACCCGGGCATCCACGCTTCCTGCCCGCAGACTGTCGAAGCAGAGGGTCTCGGCCGCACGTTTGCCCTCGTCATAGCACGCCCTGGGGCCCGTGCAGTTGACATGCCCCCAATAGTCCTCCTGCTGCGGATGTTTTTCCGGATCGCCGTAGATCTCGCTCGTCGACGCCTGGAGAAACAGCGCCTCGTGCCGTTCGGCTAACCGCAACAGATTTCCGGTCCCTGCCACGCTCGTCATCATCGTGTGAATGGGATCAGCCTGATAATGTGGCGGCGAAGCCGGGCATGCGAGGTTGTAGATCTGGTCGAGCGGAACGTCGATATCGATTTCTTCGCATATGTCATGCTCGACCATCGTGAATTTTGGGTGCCGCTGCAGGGCGTCGACATTGGCGGGAGAGCCGGTGAGATAGCTATCGAGGCAGATTACCCGGTTGCCACGGTCAAGAAGGGCTGCACAAAGGTGCGATCCCACGAAGCCGGCCCCGCCGGCAACCAGGATGACCTTATCGTGCATTGCTCTGTTTCGCTTTGCCATGGGCCGTTCTCCTTTCGGTGCTAAGCAGGGAGCCGCCGCTCGGAATGTCTTAAGGCGAGTTCGGTCTTGGGCGCGACGCTCTCGACCGTTTCAATGAAACTACGGGCGCGCGCCTCGGCGCTGTGGTAGCTTTCGACACGCTCGTAGGCACTGTCTGCAATCGCGCGGCGCCGGCGTTCGTCTAGTTCCGTTAGCGCTCTCACCACATCGCCGCTGCTGCGCACAATGATGGCGGCCTCGCCGGGCGGGAAAAATTCGTCGATGCCCTCCCACCAGTCGCTGATCAGCGGGGTGCGGCAAGCGGCCGCCTCAAAGAGACGGACGCTCGGCGACCATCCCGCCGCAACCATGTCCGCACGCGTCACGTTCAGCGTGAAGCGCTGGCGGCTGTAGAAATTCGCGTGCTCGGATGGCGGCAGATGCTCGACGCGCTCGACGTTCTCCGGCCACGCAATACAGGCGGGATAGCTCGGCCCGGCGACGACGAACCGCATATTCGGCAATTGCCGCGCGGGCTCAAGCAGAAGCCTCTCGAGCGACGGTTGCCGATCGGGGCTATAGGTTCCGAGATAACCGAGATCCCACGCCCTCTGGGCGCCGGTATTGCGATATCTTTCGAGATCGACGGCGCAATAAAGCGGACAAGCACGTCGCGCCCCGAATTCGTCGCGAAGCCGGTCGAGGGTTCCGCCGCCGGAAAAGGAAAAATAGAGGTCGAAATAAGGGACCTGCCGACGCGCCAAATATTCCTCGTCGCCGCGCCTCAGCTTTGCGAGCGTCACCGGGGTGTCGATATCATAGAAGCAAAGCCGTTTCGGGACGAGATCGGCGGCGGCATCGATCAGTTCCACGCCGTCCGGCACATAGGAGCCAATGACGATGGCATCGGCAGCCGCGAGCCTCTGCCCATGCATACTGAGGAGTTCATCGATGCTGCCGTAGAGAAGAAGCTCGCAGAAATCGGGTTCGACCATGTCGCGACGGCCGGCATACCAGGGCATGTCGCGTTCCAGAAAGGTCACCCTGTGCCCGTGTGCATGCACGCCGCGAAGAAGCGCCCGGAAGGTCGTGGCATGACCATTGCCCCAGGAGGAGGAGAGCGACAGGCCGAGAACAACGATGTCGAGCGAGTGGGTCATTCGGCAGCCTCCGAGGCGCGCAGTCCGCGCCGGAAAATCCGGTCCACCGCCGCCGCGCGATGAGCATAGGTATGCTCGCCGAGAATGCGCTTGAGGGCGCGGGCGCCGATCTCGTGGGCCCGATCCGGCGTCAGGTCGCACATCAGTTCGGCGACGTCCCGACCATCTCTCGCGACCAGCACTTCCTCTCCGGGTTTCAGGAATTGCTCTATGCCTTCCCAGGCGTCAGTGATCAGACACGCACCTGCACCGGCCGCCTCGAAGACGCGGGTCGCGGGCGAAAAACCATTCGCAGCCATGCTGGCACGCGAGATGTTGAGGACGGCCCTGGGCGTCGCGTTGAAGGCATTGTGATCGGCCGTCGGAACGTGGCCGATATAGCGCACGTTTTCGGGCATGGATTTGTCCTGCCAACCGGCGCCGCCGAGCAGGAATCGCCTGTCCTTCAACCGAGCCGCCGGCTCGAGGAAGAACGCTTCGACGCGCGCCTCGCGGTCCGGCAAGCGATTGCCCAGAAACGCGAGATCGGCGGCAAAGCGCGGGTCCTCCGCCACCGGATGATGCGTTTCAGGATCGAGCGCGTTGTAGATCGGGATGCAAGCGCTGGCGCCGAGCACCCGATAGGCCTCGACGACGGGGCCGCCGCCGCCATAGGTCAGCACGAGGTCCAGCGAGGCGAGCGCGCGCCGGAGCGGATGGTCGGGAGCCTCCTTCAGCGCAGCGAGCGTCGCGGGTGCATCGACATCCCAGAAGATTTTCAGCGCGGCCGGACGGGAGGCCGCCATGACCTCCGCGAGCAGCAGGTCATCCTCGAAGCCGACTCCGCTCGCCTTGATGACGATATCGGCCCCTGCTGCCTGTGCTGCAGCGTGCTTCAATGCCGCGACAGCGCCCGGATAGACGACGACCCTGCACCACGTCGGCGGGTCGATGTCGCGATGTTTCTGCCGGTCATATACGTCCGGCTCGTAGAAAGTGATGTCGTAGCCGAGCAAGGCCAGCGCACGAAGCAGTCCGCGGTAATAGGTCGCCGCGCCATTCCAATAGGCCGAAACGAGGCTCGAACCGTAAAACGCGATCCTCATGACGTTGCTTCCTCCAGCGTGACGTGTTCCGTCGCCCCTCCCGGCCTGTAGCGCCCAACGATTTCCAACAGTTCGTCGACCCGGTGTGCACAGGTGTGGCGCGCGCGGATGGTCTCGAGTCCCGCGGCCGCCATTTCCCTGGCGAAATCCAGGTCGGAGAGCAGCTGGCGCAACACCCTCGTCATCTGCTCGCCGTCTTGGACTGCCAGGAAGTCCCGACCGGGACGGAAAAGATTTTCCGCGTCGTTCCACGGCGCCGAAATCAGCGGAATGCCGCAGGCGAGCGCCTCGAAGACCCGGATGGTCGGGATGCCCGGCAGGGCCTTCACATACGGCCGACGCGGAATATGCACCGTCACCCGATGCGCCGCGAAGGCACTGGGAACCGCCGCATTGGCGAGCCAGCCGCCGTAGAGGATTCCGGCCGCGCGCAGTTTCTTGAGTGCGGCATCGGGATAACGCACGCCGCGGACGGTTGCTTTCAACCTCAGCCGTCGAACGGGCTCGACCAGGAAGGACGCGATCTCCGCGCTGCGCTCGTCGTCGCCCCAATTGCCGACCCAGATGAGATCGCCTTGCTTCTCTACATCCGGCAGCGGGCGGAACAGGGCGGTATCCGCGGCCTCGTGCCAGGTGAACACGTGCCTGCCCCAGCCCGCACGCAGATAACGCTGACGCAGCGCCTCGCCGAATGCGAGCACGAGATCGTAGTTCGAAAGGTCGAGCCTGGCGATGTCGGACTTGGCCGTGACAGCGCGGTGGTGGGTGTCGTGGAAGACAAGCACGAAGCGGCCGCCGTTGCGCCGAATCCGACCGAGATGGGCGACAAGTTTCGGGTCCGTCCATTCGTGCACCACCACGACGTCGGCAGTACTTACCGCCGCCTCGTGGTCGAAACCGGGGCCGTATATCCCTGTACGGAGGTCGGGGAAGTGCTTGAGGAATGCCATGATGGGTCCGACGCCCTGATCCTCGATCAGGTTCAACCGGCTCCAGGAATCGCTCGGCTCCAGTGCCGTCGCCTCGTGGCCGCGCCGGAGGAGCTCCCGCATGACGCCGCGCAGGAAATGGGCATTGCCATGGTTCCAGTCGGAAATCAGCGAATGGGTGTAAAAGAGAAACCGCATCATTCACTCCGCCGCAGTCAATCGAGAGGGTTGACGCATCGCTCGCCGATAGACATCGAGCATCGCGTCGCGCTGGGCTGCGAGGGTGAATTCGCCGGAACGCTGCCGTGAACGCCG
>JAPSJG010000009.1 GCA_031178305.1 Sinorhizobium sp. | reverse complement strand
CCGAGATATCTTCGGAGCCGGGCGCGGATTTCGCTGCGATGCTGGAACTATGCGATGCCGGGCGTTTGGGCGCGCTCTACATCGTCGGAACCGACCCCGTTATGTCCTATCCCGACCGGGAATTCGTTGAGCGGGCGCTCGGCGCCGCCGGTCTCGTGATCGTCCAGGACGCTTTCCTCACGGATACGGCGGGCCTCGCCGACGTGGTGCTGCCTGCGGCGGGTTACGGCGAGGAGCCGGGCACCTTCACCAACAACGAAGGCCGGGTTCAAGAGGTGCGGAAATTCCGCGAACCCGGCTCCGAGGTGCGAAGCAACCTGGCAATTTTCGATTTCGTCGCGACGCTCCAGTACCGGTCGCTGCAGCCTTCGCGTGAAGGCGATATCTTCGACGAGATTACCCGGCTGGTTCCGGCCTACGAAGGGTTGGCGCAGGGCCCGCTCGGCGCTGACGGCGCTTTCAGCAAGGGCGGCGCGATGCCGCAGGCCGCGCCGCTCTTCGCGCCGCCGCCGGACCATGTTGCAGGCGACCGTCTCATGCTGGTCACCGGCAACTGCCTGTTTCACAATGGATATGTTTCAGAACGATCCGAAGTGTTGAATACGGTTGCCGATGACCCCTATGTCGAGATGAGTGAACAGGATGCGGCGGAACTCGGCCTTTCGGATCGCGATCAGGTGGTCGTGCGATCCGCGCGAGGGGAACTCACCGCGAAGCTCAAGGTCAACAGACGTTTTCCGCGCGGCCTCGTCTTCGTTCCCGAAAACTACAAGGCGCTGCGGCTCAACAGCCTTATGCGGCGGGGTGAATATCCATGTCCGGTGGAGGTTCACGCAGCCGCTACATCTCTCCTTAAATCGATCTCGAATTAAGGAATACAGCGGCCTCTGCGCGTCTGACAACACGCGCTGTAGGGTCGGCTTCGCTCCACGGATCGGCGAATCCGTGACTGCCCGCGGGCCTTTCAGCGATAGTTGGTGCCGCAAATGTAGTCGTGCAGGTCCTGCTCCGTGCGCTGTGCCTCTTCGAGCCTGTGCTTGACGACGTCGCCGACGCTGACCACGCCGATAACATCGTCGCCATCCATCACCAGCACATGGCGTGTGCGCCTTTCCGTCATGATCGCCATCGCAACAGGGAGCAGATCCTTTGTCGAACAGGTTGCCACGCCGCGGTTCATGATGTCGGCGGCACACATCTTCGCGGCCTCGGCCCCATATTCTGCGACCGCGTAGCAGCAGTCCCGCTCCGACAGCGTGCCGAGATATTTCCCGTCAGAGCTGCCGACGACCACGAAGCCGATATTGTTCGCGCGAAACAGCCTGAGGACGTCCACCATCGTCTGATCGGGCGTGACCGCAATGACTCCGACACCCTTGTTCCTAACGATTTCGCCGACAAACATCTGAGGCTCCTCTCCTGCAACAGGGGCCCGGTTTGACAGCTGGGGCGTTCACGTTCGCCGGATATTCCGCCACCAGTCGTATCCCCGTGGCTCCTTCGTCTCAACCAGAACGTTCTTCTCCGTGTTCAATTGCGCGGCGACCACGCTGCCTCCGGTCGCAGCCTTGCCCGGCTTGGCGAGCAAATCGTCGCGCCCGATCACCAGGTCGCGCGAGGAAAAACTCGAGAATTCGTACTGCTGACCAAGCGCGATCGCGTCCGCAGGACAAGCGTCCTCGCATAGCCCACAGAACAGGCAGCGGGCCGTGTCGATCTCGAATTTTGCCGGGTGACGCTTCCCGTTCTCGTCCTCATAAGGGACGACTTCGATACAGTCGCAGGGGCAAATGCGCGCGCAGAGTTCGCAGGCCACGCATTTGATCTCGCCCGCTTCATCGCGCGTCAGGAAGTGGTGCCCGCGATAACGCGAATAAGGCACCCACTTTTCCTTGTCCGGATATTGCATGGTCACGGGTCTGGAAAACATATAGCCGAAGGTCAAGGCCAAGGCGCTCGCCAGATCGGCGAAGAACGCCCAGCCGACCCATGTTCCAGCTCTGTCAAGTGCGCGCGACATAGTCGCCTCGCTGCGGCTTAAGATAACAAAATGCCTGTTATGATTATGTTCGCCAGCGCGAGCGGAAGCAAGACTTTCCAGCCGATCGCCATCAGTTGGTCATAGCGGTAGCGGGGGAAAGTGAAGCGGAACCACATGAACACATAGACGAAGAAGGCGACTTTGAGCGCGAACCAAAGGAGCGGCGGCAAGGGGAGGAGTATGCCGTTCCAGCCGCCGAAGAACAGGATCACCACCAGCACCGACACCAGCACCATGATGACGTATTCGCTGACCATGAAGAAGGCGAAGCGGATACCGCTATATTCGGTGTGGAATCCGGCTCCGAGATCTCCCTCCGCTTCCGCGAGGTCGAAGGGGATGCGCTGCGCCTCGGCCAGCCCCGCGACGAAGAACACGAAGAAGCCGATCGGCTGGTACACGACGTTCCAGACATCGGCCTGCGCCCGCACGATGTCGATGAGGCTCATGGACTGCGCCAGCATCACGACGCCGATGACCGCGAAGCCCATCGGGATCTCGTAGCTGATCATCTGCGCGCAGGTCCTGAGGCTGCCAAGGACCGCATATTTGCTGTTGGCGGCCCAGCCGCCGAAGATGACGCCATAGACCTCGATCCCGATCACCGCGAAGATGAAGAGGAGCGCGACGTTCATGTTGGAGACGTAGAGCGTGATCTCGTTGCCGAGGACCGAAATGGACTCGCCGAACGGGATCGCGACGAACACCACGAAAGGCGGGGCGAGCGCCAGGATCGGCGCCAGCTTGAACAGGAAGCGATCCGCCTCTGCCGGGATATGGTCTTCCTTCGTGAGGAGCTTTATGCCGTCCGCCACCGGCTGGAGGAGACCGTGCCAGCCAACGCGCATCGGCCCCATCCGCTGCTGCATGTGTCCCGCGATCTTTCGCTCGAGCCAAGTGAGCGGCAAAGGCAAGAGCAGCAGGATCGCAATCAGGAGCGCGACCTTGAGAACGATCAGTCCGAGGGCGACGATGAGTTCCATCTTCCGTGCCACTTGTGGGAACGGTTGAACGCGCGAGCTGATCCTGGCTTCGGCTGTCGACCAACTACGTGAGCGTGTCAGGCTCCGACCACGGTACAGCGGCGTGGCGCCGCTGGCAATGCCGGTCGCGCCGGCGGTGGCGCGTTGCGAGCCCGGCGAGAGCCAATGCAGCATTCGCCGCGGAACATCTGCCAGTCGGCTTTAGTTTCAGTTTGATCGGCCGGACGACCGAAGACAGGTTCGAGGTCGAAGCCCGGTCCCTGTGCCCTGGAGGATGGAGAAATGAGGGTGCTTGTCGTCGGCGCATCAGGCCTGATCGGCTCCGCCATCTGCGCAAAGCTCCTTGAACGCGGCGACGAGGTGGTGCGCATGGTCCGGCCGGGTTCGGCGCCTGCGGTGATACTGAGCGGCAAAATAGCGGAACTCGATCTCGCGCAGGCTGCCCCCGACGACTGGCTGCCGCACCTCTCGCGCATCGATGCCGTCGTGAACTGTGCGGGCACGCTTCAGGACGGGCCGGGCGAAAATACCTCCGCGGTCCACTTCCGCGGCCCTTCGGCTCTGTTTCAAGCCTGCGAACGGGCCGGCGTTCGCCGCGTCATTCATTTCTCGGCAATGGGCGTTGAAAAAGAGCAGCCCTCGGCATTTTCCCGCACCAAGCTCGAAGGCGACAAGGCGCTGATGGCTCGCGATCTCGATTGGGTCATCCTGCGGCCTTCGGTCGTGCTTGGTCCTGCCGCCTTCGGCGCCAGTGCGCTTTTCAGGGGACTTGCGGCCCTGCCATGGCTGCCGCTCATGCCGGGCACCGGACGATTGCAGGTCGTGCGCATCGAGGACGCGGTGCGCACGGTCGAGATCTTCCTCGATCCAGCCTCTCCATCGCGGCTCGTTCTCGAGGTCGCGGGCCCGGAGCAATTGTCTTTTCAGGAAGTTGTAAACACCTACCGACATTGGTTCGGCTGGCCGCCCGCCCGGCCCGTCAACATGCCCGCGGCGCTCGCTGGACTCGTCTACCGGCTTAGCGACTTCGCCGGTGCATTGGGATGGCGGCCGCCGACGCGCAGCACGGCACAAAAAGAAATCGCCCGCGGCGCCGTCGGCAACAACGAACCCTGGATCGCTGAGACGGGTATCCAACCGGCCGCGCTCGGCGAGGCCCTCGCCAGGACGCCGGTCTCCGTCCAGGAAAGATGGTTTGCAAAGCTTTATCTTCTGAAGCCCGTCATCTTCATCGTCTTGTCGCTGTTCTGGATATCGACGGGCGTCATTTCGCTCACGATCGGTTATGAGATCGGCATCGATCTCATGCAGCGCACCGGCGCGGGAATTCTCTCCGGACCAAGCGTCATTGCCGGCGCGCTGGCGGATATTGTCATCGGTGTGGCGATCGCCTTTCGTCGGACGAGCCGCATCGGACTTTATGGCGCCGCAGTCCTCTCCCTGTTCTATGCGGTTGCCGGAACGATCCTGCTTCCCGAGCTTTGGAGCGAGCCGCTCGGGCCGCTCCTGAAAATCTGGCCGATTCTGGTGCTGCACCTTGTCGCACTGGGGATCCTCGAGGATCGATGATGCTCTACTTCAGCCTCAAGTTTCTCCACATTATCGGCGCTTCTGTCCTGCTCGGCACCGGCGCCGGAATCGCCTTCTTCATGCTTCTGGCGCATCGGACCGGCCGTGCGGACGTGATTGCCGCCGTCGCCCGGATCGTCGTCGTCGCGGATTTCCTGTTTACGGCAACTGCGGTCGTGCTGCAGCCGATCACCGGCGTCGCTCTCGCCTGGTATGTCGGCTATTCGCTGACGGAAGGATGGATCGCGCTGTCGCTTCTCCTCTACGCCTTCACGGGTGCTTTCTGGCTTCCGGTCGTCTGGATGCAGATGCGGATGCGCGAGCTTGCCGAGGCGGCGAGCAAGAGCGAACAGCCGCTGCCGAAAAGCTATCACCGGCTATTTCGGCTTTGGTTCGTTTTCGGCTTTCCCGCTTTCGGGGCAGTCCTGGCGATCTTTTGGCTGATGATCACTCGGCCATCGATCGCGTGGGCAGACGGCGCCGTTCCATGAACATTCGCCGACTCGTGCCGAAACGCTACTGAAGCGCATAGCGCATGCCGAGCTTGAAATCGTGCAAGGTGATGTCCTTGAAGCGCATCGGGGCGACGAGAAGTTGCCGTCATAGCTGCGGATGGTGCCGGTCCTGGCATTGCCGAGATCGACGTAGCTGTAGCCGAAATCGATCGCAAGCCGATCGGTTGCCTGGTAGGCGACCCCCGCATGCAGGGCCCAGGCGAAGTTCCAGGTCGGGTCGCTGCCTGCAGAGGCAACGCCCAGATTGGGGACGTTGATATCGCGGTATCGCGAGATCTTGTTGCGCGAGGCGCCGATGCCGGCGCCGATATAGGGCTTGATGCCGTTCCAGTTGCCGATGTCGACATAGGCGTTCGCCACCAGCAGCCATTCCGATTTGGCGCCGTAATAGTCGTTGGTGCCATCCCACACGCCGTCACCGTCCTCATCGTACCGGTCGAGGGCGGAGAAATCCGGCCTTGCCGCGATATTCGACGATGCCGTCGAGGCGCAGCCAATCGTTGAACCGATAACCGACGCCGATCCCCCCGAGCGGTGCGCTGTCGAAGCTGCCGCCATCGAGGAACTGGTGCACCGCGACATCATTAACGCCGAGTTCTCCAGGCGGCGAAGCCGCTGATTGCTCATGCCGAGATGGCCGCGCAGATACCAGCCGCCGGCGAGGACGACCGGCGGATCACCCGGGTCCTCGATATAGAGATCGGCCGCCACTGCGGGAGTGCCGCCCAGCAATGCGGCCATGATCGCAACAAAGGGACTTCTTCATAACATGTTCCGCATATGCCAGGGCCGCGCCTTGTCCCCTGAGCGGTTTTACAACTTCGTTGCACCAGAAGTCGCGAAACGCGGTTAACACTCGATTAAAGATAGGAGTTGCGTGGCAACAATCATGAAAAGAAACAGTAAACGCGGCCTTTACGTTCTTGCGTTTGAGTGCTCAGGAAGGTGCCGGCCTCCCGGCGGCTCAAGAAAAGTCGGGAACAGCGGTCGGTTCCGCTGGTTTTAGGTGGCAGACGAGGCAGGCATCAGGTCTGTCTCCGAAGCCAGTGGAGGATGCGAGATGACGGACGACAGATACCGGCGCGAAGGGCAACGGAGATACCGCCGCGACTACGACGAGAGCCGAAACCGGTCCTACGGCCGCAGCTTCGAGGACGACGAAGGTCGCTACCAGCGCGGCGGTTGGGAAAGCGTTGAAGACGACTATCCGTTGGGTGGTCAAGGCTATGGCACCGAACGCTACGGTGGTGAGCGTGATCGTGGAGACTATGGCGGCGGGCGCATGAGCGGGCAAGGCGGCCGCGGCCGCGGGTATGGGTCCCGTAGGGGAGGTGGTGAAGATCGTGGTAGCAGTTATGGGGGCGAATACGGCGGCGGCCGAGAAGATCAGGACTATGGTCGTGGCCCGAGCGGATACGGCAGTGATTACGGCTATGGCGGTCGGTCCCAGCGTGAGGGCCGCTGGGGTGATCCGGGCCGCGGCAGATACGGTCAGTATGGCCGCGAGTTCGAAGGGCAGCGTTCTGGCGGCGAAGGCTATGGCATGTCTCGCGGAGGTTACAGGCAAGGCGCCCAAAGGGGCGGCGGCGGCGGATATGGCGAACAAATGTCGAGCGGCGGCTACGGCCAGTGGTACGGTGAGCGTGTGGGGGAGCACCGTGGTCGCGGGCCGAAGGGGTATCGTCGGTCCGACGAGCGTATTCGCGAGGACGTATGCGACCGGCTGAGTGACGATAGTCTTATCGATGCGTCCGAGGTCGAGGTCCGTGTCAACAACTGCGAGGTAACGTTGAGCGGCACCGTGGACAGTCGCGATCAGAAGCGTCGCGCGGAAGACTGCGCCGAAGCGGTTTCCGGAGTGAAGAACGTCCAGAACAATTTGCGCGTGAGTGAGGGCTCCGGCGCGGGCGGAGGAACCAGCAGCGGCTGGACCGGCTCGAGCTCGGCAGCGAGTGGCACGGCCGGGACTCAAAGCTCGGGAACGAGCGGCACGACCGGTAACCAGAGCTCGGGAACGAGCGCCTTCAGTTCGGATGCCAAACGCGAAACCTGAACCGTCGAATCCGGCGGCACGTTAGGAAACGCGCCTGAAGGAGCAGGCGCGCTTTCTTCATTTCGGCCCACGCAAGCGCGGCTACGGCAGCGCCCATCACAGATTTGCATCGCCTCATAACGTGGTTTCATGGGCCGGCGGCTGCTCTGCCCTTGACTTGAGCGCTTCCATCTTCTCTAAAATATGTTGTCAGACATCTTACATAGGATGAGATTGACCGCTGACCGAATGAGGAGGAGGACTGCGTGAAGAAACTGCTTGCACAGCTTGCCATCGGCGTCGCCGCCCTGGCATTCGTGACCGCTGCCCAGGCCGGCGAGACGCTCGACCGGGTAATGGGCAAGAAGGTAATGGTCGTTGCAACGAATAGCGGCTGGCCGCCCCAGAGCTATCTTGACGATAACAATCAAATGGTGGGCTTTGACATCGACGTATCCCACGAAATCGCCAAACGCCTTGGTGTCGAAGTCAGTTTTGAGACGCCGGACTGGGCGACGCTGACGGGTGGTCGCTGGCAGGGGCGTTATGATCTCGGAGTTGGCTCCGTCACGCCGACAAAAGCCCGAGCGCAGGTCATCGATTTCGCCGGCATCTATTATTTCAGCCCCTATGTCTACGTGCTTCACAAGGACAGCAAGGCGAAGTCCGTCGATGATCTGAATGGTAAGATCATCGGCGTCGAAACTGCCACCACGTCGGAGGATTTCATCCGCCGGCAGTTGGAAATCGACGCGCCCGGGCTGCCTCCCGTCGAATACAAGCTGGAGCCGGGCGAAGTCCGCACATTCGCCGACTCCATGCTGCCGTTCGACGACCTGCGCCTTGGCGATGGTGTGCGGCTTGACGCAGTGATCGCGCCGGAACAGACGGCGCTAAACGCGATCAAGAATGGCTACCCTCTGCGCGTTCTGGAGGGCGAGTATGCCTTCAGGGAGCCGCTGGTCGTAATTGCTGAAAAGGCGGATCCTGACTGGACGAAGAAGGTCGGCGGGATCATCGACGAGATGAAGAAGGACGGTACGCTTTCGGCGCTGACCACCAAATGGTACGGCAAGGACTACAGCGCCGACTGACAGACACACGGGCGGCGGCCGCCGCCCGTTGCCCCACCCCCTCGTCTGCGCGTGAGGAAAATGTCCTATCCCGACACCTATTACACACAAACCATCGCCGAACGGAAGGTCAGACCAGTCCTGTCCGAGACGGTCGAATGTGACACCGTAATCATCGGCGGTGGGCTTGCTGGTCTGACAACTGCGCTGCAGTTGGCGCGTGCCGGTCAGGCGGTCGCGGTGCTCGAAGCAGAGAGCGTGGGCTTCGGTGCCTCGGGCCGCAATGGCGGCTTCGTCAGCCCCGGCTTTGCCACGGGAGGCGACAAGATCGCCCGCATCGCGGGAAGAGAGGCGGCTCGGCAGATCCACCGGCTGTCGATCGAAGGTGTCGATTTTGTCCGCGACACGATCGAGGCCTTGCAGATCGAGGGTGCGAAGCCGCAGCACGGGCTTATCAGCGTGCTGCGCTACGACGATGGTGAAAGCCTGAAGGCGCATTCAAGGGCAGTGGAGCACGCTTACGGCTACCACCTCGAATATCTCGACGCGGATCAGGTGCGGTCGGTCCTTAAGTCAAACCGCTATTTCCAGGGGCTGCGCGACCCCGATGCCTTTCACATGCATCCATTGAACTACGTTCGGGGCCTGGCATCCGAGATCGAGCGTCTGGGCGGCCGGATCTACGAAAGGTCGGCCGCGGCCGGGTGCGCGCTCGGCGGCGCGGAAAAGATCATTTCCACAGCAAAGGGGCGCGTCAGGGCGCGCACAGTCGTCTTCACGACCGGGGGCTATACCGGTTCGCTGAACGGCCGGCTGAAGCGTTCGTTTCTGCCGATCGCCACCTACGTCATGCTCAGCGAAGAGGCGCCGGACCTCATCCGTACGGCGATCGCCACCAGCGACGCGGTGGGCGACAATCGCCGCGCCGGCGATTACTACCGCCTGGTCGAGGCCGGCAAGCGGCTGCTCTGGGGCGGACGCATCACGACGTGCGCGGCTTCGCCAGCGGCGCTCGCGGCGGAACTCAGGCGCGAGATGGTCGGCACCTATCCGCAACTCAGGGAACTCAAGACCGAGCTCGCCTGGTCCGGGCTCATGTCCTATGCCCGCCACCTGATGCCGCAAATCGGAGAGATGCAGCCCGGGGTCTGGCATTGCACGGCCTTTGGCGGGCATGGGCTGAACACGACCGCGATCGGCGGCAAGCTGGTGGCCGAGGGCATACTTGGCCAATCTGATCGCTACAAGCTGTTCAAGCCCTTTGGTCTGGTCTGGGCCGGCGGCTTTGCCGGGCTGGCGGTGGCACAACTCACCTACTGGAAACTACAGGCACAGGACTGGTGGCGCGAGCGCGGCCTGATCCGCCGGAGAGAACAGAAATGATCGGTCGACTGATACTGACTTATCCGGAGGCGGCGCGACGCTCCGGAGCGTTTCTCATGCTCGCGCTCGTCACGATCGCTATCTACGGGCTGGGGATCAGCCCGGCCTGGATCGGACATGTGCTGCCGACGTCGTCGGAGTGGCTGGCCGCAAATCCTGCGACGGGGCAATTACTGAGCGCAACCATGATCGCACTGATCGCCGTCTTGAACTGGAAGGCGCTGCGACAGCTGCCGCGCCGCCTTCAGGTTGCCGGCGTCTGGGCCGAGCTCTTCGCCCTCCTGATGCTGTTCTTCTATTCTTTCGACCTGTCCTTCGCCTTCATAGGCAAGAAGATCGGCTTCCTGATATCCCAAGGCGTGGTCACCACTCTCTACATCTCGGTAATCTCGATCGCCATCGCCACTCTCATCGCCCTTGCCGGCGCCATTGCCAAGCTTTCCAAGAACGGAGTGATCTACGGGCTTGCCACCTTTTATACCTCGCTGTTCCGCGGTCTACCGCTGCTGATGCAGATCTACATAATCTATCTCGGGCTGCCCCAGGTAGGCTACGTCATCAGCGCGGTGCCGGCGGGAATCCTGGCGCTATCGCTGTGCTACGGCGCCTACATGACGGAAATCTTCCGGGCGGGCATCGAGAGCATTCCGCGCGGCCAGACTGAAGGGGCGATCGCGCTCGGGCTGAGCCCGAGCCAGACGATGGGCCTAGTGATCCTGCCGCAGGCGATGCGCGTGACCATCCCGCCGACCGGCAACCAGTTCATCGCCATGCTGAAGGACTCCTCTCTCGTCTCGGTCGTGGGTGTCTGGGAGCTGATGTATCTCGCTCGCACTCAGGGGCAGACGGAGTTCCGTCACATCGAAATGCTGATCACCGCCTCGATGATCTACTGGATCCTCTCGATCGGCCTGGAATACCTGCAGTCGCGTATCGAAGAACGGTTCGGACGCTTCAATGTCCGTTGATGCACATGTTGTCCCCGGCGTGCGGCGCAATCTGCGCGCCGCCGTACTCGGTCTGGCGGCATTCGCCGTCTTCTCAGGCACCGACGCGTTGGTCAAGCTCCTGACCGAGCGGTTGGCCGTTCCGCAAGTAACCTTCATGGTGACGCTTGCCGCGTTGATGCTGCTCTGCGCCCATGCCGGCCTCACCGGTGCTGGCGGGTCGCTGCTGCCGCGCCATCCCCGGCTTGCGGTGCTTAGGGCTTTGCTGCTCGCCATCGACACCTTGCTCATCTACTACGCCTTTTCGCTGCTGCCTCTGTCGGAGGCCTACCTGCTCGCATTTCTGACCCCGATCCTGGTAGCGGTTCTGGCCTTCGTTCTCCTTCGTGAGCGCCTTTCGCCGCTCGCCTGGGGTGGGGTCGTCCTTGGCTTTGTCGGCGTGGCGATAGCGCTTCGGCCAGGCATCGCGCCTCTGAATCTCGGCCACGCTGCAGCGGCCGCCTCGGCGCTTGTCTTCGCGCTTTCGCTCCTATTGTTGCGGAAAGCCAAAGCGACCGAATCGGACCATGCGCTTGTATTCTCGTTGCTAGTCGTGCTTGCCGCTGTCGCGTTTGGCGTCGCAGTCGCCGGCGGCGATCTGGCGCCGGTCGGGTCCATGGAGATTTTCTTCGCCTTTGCGGCAGGCTTTTTCCTCCTTGCCGGGCACCTGTTGCTGGTGCGGGCGTTCCGCATGGGAGACGCCTCGGTAGTCGCACCTTTCCAATACAGCCAGATCATCTGGGGCTGCCTTTATGGGGCACTGTTCTTTGCTGCTCCGGTGGAAATGCACACATTTGCGGGAGCCGCAGTGATCGTGATTTCCGGTTGGCTCGTTCTGAAATGACATCCTGGAGACAAATATGTCCATACCGATCGATTTGACATCTGCCGAGATCGCCATCAGTGGCGTGCACAAGTGGAATGGCCACTATCAAGTGCTCAAGGACATCAACCTGACCATTGCCGCGCGCGAGAAGGTGGTCATCTGCGGTCCCTCCGGCTCAGGCAAGTCGACGCTGATCCGCTGCGTCAATCGCCTTGAGGCGCACGAGCAGGGGCGGATCGTCGTGGGCGGCATCGAACTCGGCGAGGACGAGCGAAAAGTCGACGCCGTGCGCCGGGAGGTCGGCATGGTGTTTCAACAATTCAACCTGTTTCCCCACCTGACAATTCTGGAGAATTGCATCTTGGCGCCGATGTGGGTGAAAAAGATGCCGCGCAAGCAAGCGACGGACATCGCCATGCTCTACCTCGAGCGCGTCCGCATTCCGGAACAAGCCAACAAATATCCCGGGCAATTGTCGGGCGGGCAACAGCAGCGGGTGGCGATCGCCAGGGCGCTCTGCATGAATCCGAAGGTCATGCTGTTCGACGAACCGACCTCCGCCCTCGATCCCGAGATGGTTAAAGAGGTGTTGGACACTATGGTCGCTCTGGCGAGCGAAGGCATGACGATGGTTTGCGTCACTCACGAGATGGGCTTTGCCCGTCAGGTGGCGGATCGGGTGATCTTCATGGATCGGGGCCAAATCGTCGAAGAGGGCGCGCCGGATGAGTTCTTCGCTCACCCGAAAACGGAGCGGGCGAGCCAGTTCCTCAGCCAATTGCTGCACTGACGCAAAGCCGCATGCCTTGGCAAAGGCATGCGGAAGGAAATCGACTTAAAATGCATCTTGCGGGAAACCGCCCACATGCGTGCAAGTGCGCGCCGCCTGGTCGCGCCCGGCTTCCAGGCGTTCCCGCAATGGTCGGCCTTCCAAATGCGCGATGATGAAGCCGGCAATGAAGCTGTCGCCGGCGCCGGTGGTATCGACCACATTCACGGGGCGAATGCCGGCTGACGCGTACTCGATGCCATCGCTGGCGCATGAGCCGCGCGCGCCCCGTGTGACGACGGCGAGTTCGGCCCCACGTGACAGAAATTCGTTGATCAGTCGATTGGCCGCGATCTCGTCCTCGCCGGCGGAGCCGAAGGCGATCGACAGGCCCTCGACGCCAAGGTTGCTTGCCTCAGCATTGACCGAGACATCCTGAGAGACACTGACGCCGGCAGCAACGAGAGCCTGACGCAATGCGCCGCCGTCGTCGAGCCATCCGATATGCACATGATCCATAGTCTCCAGGAAGTCGAGGTCGCCGGCTTCCGGCCGGTAGCCATCGCAGGCTCCGAAGTCCTCATGGACAAAGATCCTCTCTCCCTCCGCGGTTACGTCGATTTCCGTATAGGCGGTGTTGATATGGCGCTCGTGCAGGTGACTCACGTCGACGCGATTTTGCTGCAGGAACTGGCGGACTTTGGCGCCATCACCGTCACGGCCAACTGCCCCGAAATAGAAGGACTGGTGCCCCATGAGCGCGAGCTGCACGGCGACGTTGACCGCGTTGCCACCGACATAGGACCGAGCCAAGGGCCGGCGGAAGCGGTCGATGCAATTGTCGCCTACGGCGGCGATCCGAAAGAATGTCATGGCGTTCTCGTGAGTTATGCGGCAAGGCCGCGAACGCCACTGCATCCGCGACCTGACGGACTTAGACCTTTTCTGCCGCCGTACAGCGCCGCGCGTGCGCGCAAGGGCGCTGTAGAGCAATCGACGCATCGTGATTTCCGAAAATCGGTTCGATTTTCGAGCGAGGCGCTAATAGGCAACGCGCTTGTAATAGCGGCGCGTCGTCAGCGGATGATTGCGTATCACTTCCAGATGGGCGCTGATGCGTTCCAAAACGGTTGCAAGGACGATCGGCGATATGAGGCCGCGCACCTCCGGCGAAATTCCGGGCAGCGGAAAATCGGCCGTGTCCAGCACTGTAAGCTTCTCTGTATAAGTCAAGGCGAAATTCTGCACGCGGTACGCAAGCGGCCGCAGCTGATCCTCGCCCTTGAAGAGGATGACGCTGACGTCTTTCTCGACCAGCTCCAGGGTGCCGTGAAAGAAATCGGAGGCATGGACGGGACGGGTGCGGATCCATTGCATTTCTTCCAAGATGCACATGCCGTAGTAAAAAGCCTCGGGCCAGACGTTACCCGCGCCGGTGATGATGTGATAGTGCGAACCGGCGAGAATCCTCGCAAATGCTTCCGCCTTCTCCTCATAGCTGCGCTTCACCGCGAGAAGGAGCTGGGGCAACCCATCGAGCTCGCCGATGATCTGCTCGTAGTTGGCGATTTCGCTTCGGTAGCGCATGATCGATAACGCAACGAAAAGCGACTGGAGATAGAAGGATTCGCAAGAGGTGTCGTCCTCGGCGAAGTTGATGAAAGCGTGGTCGCCGCCTTTCCCGAGCGGGGTTGCTTCGTGTCCGACCAGCGTCAGAACGGTGGCGCCGATCTCCTTCACCTTCGCAAGAAGTGCGACGCTCTCCTTGGTGGTGCCGGAGAGCGAGGGGATGACGACGATCGAATTCCTCGTCAGGTTCGCCGAGCCGGTGATGACGATCTCCGCCGGCATGTCGATGAAGGTGGGGAAGCGCGATAGCCGTTGAAGCAGTTGGGCCGCCGGCTGCATCAGGATAGCTGCGCCGCCGGTGCCGAGAAAGAAGATGTTTTCTGCGCCATCCTCTAGGCAAGCCGCGATGACTTCGTCTAGCCGATGGCGTAGTGCAACGGCGCCCGATTGAATGCGGAGGAATCTCTGTTCGTCAAAATTCAGCATGGTTCTCTTCCATATTTGAGCGGCAACCGCCGGCTTTCTGGTTAACACGGTTGTAAGACAACTGACAACATTGTCGCGTCCTGTCAAGGCGGTGATCTTTCCGAATCCGCATGAGCTTATGCGTGCATTCGGGCAAGCCCGGAGCTATTGTCCGACGGGTTCTCGCGCACTTGACCTTGCAGAATTTGTCAGACAAGAAGCCCGGATGCTTTGTTTATGGAGTGATGAAATTGGACGAGCCCCTTCGCGACACGCGCACTCTGGTTATCCAGCTTCGCGACCGCATCGCCGACCTGATTCGCGGCGAAGAGCTCAATCCGGGCGACAAGCTGCCGACCGAGGCGCAACTGACGCAGCGCTTCAAGATCTCCCGCCCCGCGTTGCGCGAAGCGCTAAAGCTGCTCGAGCAGGATGGCATCATCTATGTCGAGCACGGCCGGGGTCGGTTCGTATCTGCCATGTCGGCTGTTCACGTGGATAGGCCGCTTACCGTGTTCGAGAGCGTGACGGATATGGCCCGACACTACGGCTATGCGACCGTCAACAAGGTCTTGTCGATTGCAGAGGACGCGCCGGACGCGACTGTGGCCGAGCAACTGAGACTGAAGCCGGGAGAGCGCGTTGTTCGGCTAGAGCGGCTGCGGCTAAACAAGGACGAGCCGATCCTCTATTGCGTCGACTATCTGCCGCGCAGCGTCATTCCTGCGCGCCTTTATGACATCGACTGGGGCGGCTCGCTGCTGGATCTGCTCGAAGAATTCAAGAACCGGCCCCGAATGTCCGCCGCGACCGTGTCCGCCGTGACGCTGCCGGATGACGTGGTTCAGCGCAATGATCTCAGCGACTTCGGCCCTGCACTGCTCATCCGCGAGACCTGCTTCAATGCGGCAGGCCAGCCGGTAGTCTACGCGATCGATTATCACCGCGGCAGCCATTTCTCCTTCAGCCTAGTGCGCAAGTAGTCAGCCGACTGTTGGTCCGAGCAGCAGCGGTTGATCCGAGCGACAGCGGGAAGTATTTCTCCTGTCGACAAGGAGACCACGGATGAGCGACAGCGACACCAGCAATTCGATGCCAGAACGCAAGCGCGGTTCCGGCGTGAAGGTGGTCTACGATCTGCTGCGCGACGAAATCCTCGACCTCGTGCTGCCGCCCGGCAGCCCGATCGACGAAGTACAACTCGCCGAGCGTTTCAAGATGTCGCGCACGCCGATCCGCGAGGCGCTCGTGCGGCTCGCGGGGGAGGGGCTGATCGATACGCTGCCCAACCGCTCGACCATGGTCGCGAACATCGATTTTCTGAACCTGCACACTTTCTTCGATGCGCTGGTGCTGATGTATCGCGTTACGACGCGGCTCGCTGCCCAGCACCACCGCCCGGAGGACCTGGAGGTGATCCGGGCGCGCCAGGACGAATTCGCCGCCGCAGTGCGGGCACAGGACGCGCTGGCGATGATCGCCACCAATGCCGCCTTCCATTCGGCGATCGCCGAGGCCGGGCGCAATCCCTATTTCACCGGTCTCTTCAATAGGCTTCTCGATGAGGGGCGGCGCATCCTCCGGCTATACTACCAGTCGTACGACGATCGGCTCCCGCAGCGTTTCGTAGACGAGCACGAGGACATGATCGCGGTGATCGCGGCCCGGGACGCGGAGGCTGCCGACCGACTGGCGCGGACGCATGCGGAACAGATCGTCGAACAAATCCAGAAGCTTTTTGCCCGCAATGATCGGCTGGATCTCGTGCTCTAAGCTTGTCCTGCAATTTTTGTCGACAAATAAAATACAAGTGGTATTTTGTTCTCGAGGCATAGACGGCCTGGTCGCGGCATGGTGTCACTGCTCGACCGCGGGCCCAAGAGGAGTTGGAGATGAAGGCCACGATTTTCTCAGGTGTAATCCCCGCGCTGATGACCCCTTGCAAGGACGACCGCAGCCCGGATTTCGATGCGCTTGTCCGCAAGGGGAAGGAGTTGATAGCCGAGGGAATGTCGGCCGTCGTCTATTGCGGCTCCATGGGCGACTGGCCGCTTCTGACCGACGCTGAGCGCATGGAAGGCGTGGAGCGTCTGGTGAAGGCGGGCGTGCCGGTCATCGTCGGCACCGGGGCAATCAACAGCGCCTCGGCCGTTGCGCACGCCGCGCACGCGCAGAAGGTCGGCGCCCAAGGGCTGATGGTCATTCCGCGCGTGCTCTCGCGCGGTCCCTCGCTCGTTGCCCAAAGGGCGCATTTCAAGGCAATCCTCTCGGCTGCCTCGGAGCTTCCGGCAGTAATCTACAACAGCCCCTATTACGGCTTCGCCACGCGCGCCGACCTGTTCTTCGCACTGCGCGCCGAGCATCCGAACCTGGTCGGGTTCAAAGAGTTCGGCGGTCCGGCCGACCTACGCTACGCCGCTGAGCACATTACCAGCCGTGACGACGACGTGTCGCTGATGATCGGCGTTGATACCGCCGTCTTCCACGGATTCGTGAACTGCGGGGCGACCGGCGCCATCACCGGGATCGGCAACGTGCTGCCGAAGGAGGTCATTCATCTCTGCAAGCTGTGCCAGGCCGCCGCCCGCGGCGACGTGGAAGCGCGGCAGCGTGCTCAGGAACTGGAGCAGGCGCTCGCTGTGCTCTCGTCTTTCGATGAAGGTCCCGACCTTGTTCTCTATTTCAAGCACATGATGGTGCTGAAGGGGGACGAGGAATACAGGCTTCATTTCAACGAGACCGACACGCTCAGCGAAAGCCAGCGCGGCTATGTCGAGGCTCAATTCAAGCTCTTCAATAGCTGGTATGCCGAATGGTGCAGACTCCCCGGCCCCGTTCAGACCTACAAGGCCTGATCCGGTCGTGAAACGGGGAGGACGTGCGTTGACGCAATTAAACCTGTCGTTGGCGGCGAGAAGCCGTCGTCTCGCCTGCATCTGGTGAACGCGCAATGACGGCCGAACCCGATGTCATCGTTATCGGCGCGGGGGTCATAGGGCTCTCCGCCGCAATCGCTGCGCAGGCCCGCGGCCTGTCGGTCGTGGTGCTCGATCGCGAGGGGCCTGCCGCCGGGGCGTCTGCTGGCAATGCCGGGGCTTTCGCCTTCACCGATATCCTGCCGCTCGCATCGCCCGGCATCCTCAGGAAGGTGCCCAAATGGCTCATCGATCCGCTCGGGCCGCTGACGGTGCCGCCCGCCTATGCTCTAAAGATTGCGCCGTGGATGTTCCGCTTCTGGCGCGCCTGCGCGCCGAGCCGCGTCGCCCATTCGACCGCGGCGCAGACGGCTTTGATGGATCTCTCAAAGGCCGAATTGGAGTCCTTCCTAGAGCAGACCGGCACGAGGCCCATGCTGCGCAAGGAGGGCAACCTTCAGGTCTACGAGGGTGAGGCGGAATTCGGGGACTCGCTTGCCGGCTGGCGCGCGCGGGAGGAGCACGGGATCGAGTTCCGTCACCTCGACGCTGCCGGCATGGCCGAAATCCAGCCGGGGCTTGCGCCGCGCTTCACTCATGGCACCTTCACGCCCGGCTGGTACTCCATTGCCGACCCGAAGCTCTATACGCTGGCACTGGCGGATCACTTTCGCGCCAAGGGCGGGACGATCGAGCGGGCGGAGGTGACTGCGCTTAAGCCGATCGAGCCTGGGGTTGAGGTCTATTCCCCGGACGGCAGGATGCAGCGGGCGGGGCAGGTGGTGCTTGCCGCAGGCGCCTTCTCGCACCGGATAGCGCGGACCATCGGCGAGAGCATCCCGCTAGAGACTGAGCGCGGCTACAACACGACGCTGCCCTCCAATGCTTTCGATCTGCGCACACAGATCACGTTCGGCGGCCATGGCTTTGTCGTCACGCGGCTTTCGACCGGTATCCGTGTGGGTGGGGCCGTGGAACTCGGAGGTCTCGATCTGCCGCCGAATTTCCGCCGCTCGGAGGCAATGCTCAGGAAGGCGCAGTCATTCCTGCCAGGGCTGAAGCCCGAAGGCGGCGTGCAATGGATGGGCTTCCGTCCCTCGCTGCCCGACAGCCTGCCGGCGATCGGCCGGGCACTTGCCACGCAGCGGGTAATCCATGCTTTCGGGCACGGCCACCTCGGCCTTACGCAATCGGCCGGCACCGCGCGGCTCGTCGCCGATCTTCTCACCGGCAGCGCGCCTGCTATCGACATCGCATCCTTTTCGCCGCAAAGATTCTGATAGAGGTTTCGATCATGGCCACCCATACCTTTTCCTGTATCGACGGGCATACCTGCGGAAACCCCGTCCGCCTCGTCTCGGGCGGAGGGCCGCGGCTCGAAGGCGCGAACATGCTCGAAAAGCGTGCGCATTTTCTCAAGGAATTCGATTGGATCCGCACGGGGTTGATGTTCGAGCCGCGCGGCCACGACATGATGTCGGGCTCGATCCTATATCCGCCGACCCGGCCGGACTGCGACGTGGCCGTGCTTTTCATCGAGACCTCCGGCTGCCTGCCGATGTGCGGGCACGGCACCATCGGCACCATCACCATGGCCATCGAGAATGGCCTGATTACGCCGCGCGAGCCCGGGAAACTGTCGATCGACGCACCGGCTGGAAAGGTCGACATCACCTATCGCCAGGAGGGCCGGTTCGTCGAGGAGGTACGGCTCACCAATGTCTCGAGCTTCCTTTATGCGGAGGGCCTGACGGCGGAGGTCGAGGGCCTCGGCGAAATCGTCGTCGACGTCGCCTATGGCGGTAATTTCTACGCTATAGTCGAGCCGCAGAAGAATTTCCGCGACATGGCAGACCACACGGCGGGCGAACTCGTCGGCTGGAGCCCGAAACTGCGCGCCGCTCTGAACGCAAAATACGAGTTCGTGCACCCGCTGCATCCCGAGATCCGCGGCCTCAGCCACATCCAGTGGACAGGCAAGCCGACGCAGGAGGGCGCTGATGCGCGCAACGCCGTGTTCTATGGCGAGAAGGCGATCGACCGCTCGCCTTGCGGCACGGGCACGTCGGCCCGGATGGCGCAACTCGCCGCCAAGGGCAAGCTCCAGGTCGGCGACGAATTCGTGCACGAGTCGATCATCGGTTCCCTGTTCAAGGGCCGCGTCGAGGCAGCAGCGAAGGTCGCGGATCGCGACGCCATCATTCCCTCCATTGCGGGCTGGGCGCGGATGACCGGCTATAATACGATCTTCATCGACGACCGCGACCCCTTCGCCCACGGCTTCGTCGTAAAATGAACGGCTCTGCCCTGCGCATCCTGGCGGGCCCGGCCGAGGGGCCGGTCGTCGCCACGCGTGAAGCGCTGAGCTTTTGGGGCGGGGTCGATCCCGCCACCGCCCGCGTGATCGACGTCCACCATCCGCTGCATGGGGTCTCGCTCGCCGGCTCCATCCTCATGATGCCTTCGAGCAGGGGCTCATGCACGGGATCGGGCGTGCTGTTGAACCTCGCGCTCTCCGGACGCGCGCCGGCGGCCCTCGTCTTTTCGGAGCCCGAAGACGTGCTGACGCTCGGTGCGCTGATCGCGTCCGAGATGTTCGGCAAGCGGCTGCCCGTGCTGCGTATGAGCCCGCAAGCTTTTGCGGCCTTGGCGGGCGCGAAGACGGCTCGGATTGGCGACGGCGCGGTTGAAGCTGACGGTCTTAGCATCCCTTTGATGCCGCCTGCGAGGGCTGGGCTCGACCTTACCGCGGCGGACCGCGCTATGCTCGAAGGAGAGGAAGGCGCCGCCGTTGAGCAGGCGATGCGCATCATCTGCGCCATGGCGGTTGAGCAGGGAGCGCGTGGTCTCGTTGATGTGGTCCAGGCCCATGTCGATGGTTGCATCTATGCCAGCCCCGCGAACCTCTCCTTTGCCGAGACAATGGTCGAACTCGGCGCGCGCGTGCGCGTGCCGACGACAATGAACGCCATTTCGGTCGATTACGCCCATTGGCGGCGGCAGGGCGTGCCGGCCTCATTCGGCGCCCCGGCGGCGCGGCTCGCCGATGCCTATGTCCGCATGGGTTGCCAACCGACATTCACTTGCTCTCCCTATCTGCTCGATGGCGCACCGAGGTCGGGCGAGGCGATCGCCTGGGCGGAATCCAACGCCGTAATCTTTGCCAATAGCGTGCTCGGCGCGCGAACGGCGAAGCACCCCGACTTCCTCGATCTTTGTATCGCGATTACCGGACGGGCGCCGCTCACCGGCGTCTATCTCGACGAGTACCGCAAGGCCCGGCGTGCCATCGATGTGGAACTGCCGGATCACGTGGACGACGCGTTCTGGCCGTTTATCGGCTATCTGACCGGCCGGGCGGCTCCCGATCGCATCCCGCTGCTGCGAGGATTGGCGCCCGCGCGCCCCTCGCGCGAGGATCTCAAGGCGCTTTGCGCAGCCTTCGGAACCACGTCGGCCGCGCCTATGCTGCATCTCGAGGGCGTCACGCCCGAGGCCGACGGCGTACTGACAGAACATGCCGACCACGCGAGGATCACCCGCGCCGACATGGTTGCCGCCTGGTCGCAGTTGAACGACGGCCCGGAAGAGGTGGACCTCGTTGCCATCGGCAGCCCTCACCCCTCGCTGGCGGAATGTCGCGCGCTGGCCGAGGCGTTCGCCGGCCGCAGGCGGCACCCGGACGTCGCGGTGATCGTCACCGCCGGGCATCAGGTCATAGCGGAGGCGCGGGCGGAGGGAATCCTTCAGCGGCTGGAAGAATGCGGCGTTCAGGTTCTGCCGGATATCTGCTGGTGCTCGATCTCGGAGCCGGTGTTCCCGCCGCGGACCCGCGCAGTGATGACGAATTCGGGCAAATACGCCCATTACGGTCCCGGCCTTTCCGGGCGCGCGGTGCGCTTCGGCGGCCTGGCCGATTGCGTCTCGGCAGCCTTGACCGGCCGCGCCCCCGCACGGCTGCCGGATTGGCTTGCCTGAGGATCTGTCGAGGAGCATGTCGATGCGCAGCGTGAAGACCATCCATGTGATCTCCGCCCATGCCGAAGGGGAGGTCGGTGATGTTATCGTTGGCGGCGTAGCACCCCCGCCGGGCGAGACGATCTGGGAGCAGAGCCGCTGGATCGCCCGCGACCAGACCTTGCGCAACTTCGTCCTGAACGAGCCGCGCGGCGGGGTCTTCCGTCATGTCAACCTGCTGGTGCCGCCGAAGCATCCCGAGGCCGACGCCGCCTTCATCATTATGGAGCCGGAAGATACCCCGCCCATGTCCGGCTCGAACTCGATCTGCGTCGCGACCGTGCTGCTCGACAGCGGCATCCTGCCCATGAAGGAGCCGGTGACCGAGATCACGCTCGAAGCACCCGGCGGTCTCGTGCGCGTGCGGGCAGAATGCCGCAACGGCAAGGCCGAGCGCATCTTTGTCGAGAACCTGCCAAGCTTTGCAGAGCGCCTGGACGCAAGCGTCGAGGTCGAGGGGCTCGGCACACTCACCGTCGACACCGCCTATGGCGGCGACAGCTTCGTGATCGTTGATGCTGCCGCGTTGGGCTTCAGGCTCACACCGGACGAGGCGCACGACATTGCGCGCTTGGGTGTCAGGATCACCAATGCGGCCAATGCGCAGCTCGGCTTCCATCATCCGGAAAATCCCGAGTGGCGGCACTTCTCCTTCTGCCTCTTCGCCGGTCCCGTGCAGCGGACGGCAGACGGGCTGCGCGCCGGGGCGGCCGTTGCCATCCAGCCGGGCAAGGTTGACCGCTCGCCGACGGGCACGGCGCTGTCGGCGCGAATGGCAGTACTCAAGGCGCGCGGCGAGATGGATGCGGGCGAGCAGCTGACGGCGGTCTCACTGATCGGCTCGACCTTCACCGGCCGCATTCTCGGCACCACTCAAGTCGGCGGCCGCCCCGCGATCCTGCCGGAGATCTCGGGTCGCGCCTGGATAACCGGTATCCACCAGCACATGCTCGACCCCTCCGATCCATGGCCGGAAGGCTACCGCCTCACCGATACCTGGGGCGCGCGCTGAGCCGATTCAGTGGCAATTATGGCGAGCAGCATAAGCTCGAAAAGCCCGCTGCAACGGTTGAGGAATGGCTGCCTCGCGTTCTGGGCGCATGCATTGTTGATAAAAGATAGCGCCGCGTAGGCGGCCAGGTTTAGCGCCGCATTGACGCGCCGCCACGGTTCGGCGAAGGCGTCGCTACACTCTTGTGTTGAGTTTACATCGCAACTGGTTCTATCTTTAATCGTTTTTTCAGAAATCATGCTGTAAATGAAGCGCACGGAATGCGTGTCTGCTGGGCGAGGAAAAAGTGCAGCAGAGTAGTGAATGATTTCGCTCAAATAGCCGGTAATGCCAGGCGATATATTCAAGGAAGACTTGATTATGGGCGGAATAATCTTGGTTTTTGCACGTTTATTGAACTTTGAACGAACGTTGCCAAGCCATGCTGCCTCAGGGCTGCGCCACCCTGTTCTTGCAGCCTGCCCAGGTCAAGCTTCGACATATTCGATCGCCACCTCAACCAATCATTGCTCACCCAAAAGTTGTTCGCGGGCGCGAATTGAAAATTGTTTGTCCTCGAAGAGGACGTCCAGGCGCCTCCATTGTCGTAGGGCCCTGCCAAGCGCGGACGCCGCTATCGGCGCTCCCGGTGCTTCAGAAGTGTCTTCGCAATGTGACACTAAACGCACACGCTCGAGGAGACTCGTGTCCTCTTGGTCTAGGCGCAAGCGGTCTCGTGACACCCCATCCGGAAACTTAAGAAATTCATGAGGCTCAACATGAGCATGGCCAATAATGGCATATCCCCAACCGGAAGCGGCCTAGGGCGGATTCCCCTCGAAGGCAATCTCAGCCTTCGGGACGCCCGTCGGGTTTGCGACAAGTTGCGGGAAGCCCTTGAGGCTTTCGATTCCGTAGAGATCGATATCGCCAGTCTCGCCGGGATGGACATCGGCATCGCACAGATTCTCTTGGCCGCCCGCAAGAGCGCGGTGCGATGGGGTAAGGTTTTCGGTCTTGCCGGCGAGCCGGCGGAACCGGTCCGCGCATTTCTGGCCGGAGTCGGTTTGATCGAGCACAAGGATGCTGACGAAGCGTTCTGGCTGGGCCGTGGCAATGCGGAGAGGGCAATATGAGCAAGACTATTCTAACAATCGACGATTCCGCCTCCGTTCGGCAGATGGTTGCGTTGACGTTATCGTCTGCCGGTTACACGGTGATCGAGGCGGGTGATGGCGCCGAGGGCTACGCCAAAGCCACCTCGAATCGGATCGACGCGGTCATCACCGATCTGAACATGCCGGTGATGAATGGACTCGATTTCATCCGCAAGTTCCGGACGCATCCGAGCAGCACCGGCGTTCCTATCGTGTTTTTGACGACCGAGTCAGACGAACAGATGAAGGCCCAGGCGCGGTCGGCGGGAGCCACGGGCTGGATCGTCAAACCTTTCAAGCAGGACCAGTTGCTGGCCGTAGTCAGAAAGGTCGCAGGCGCATGACGACGACAATGGATCCGGTAGAGATATTCCGGCAGGAGGCCCGCGAACTTCTCGAACAACTCGAGCAGGCGTTGCTCGATCTCGATCAGAACCCCCATGATCGCGAACTTGTCGATAGTGCTTTTCGTGCGCTTCATACGCTTAAGGGGTCCGGCGCCATGTTCGGTTTCGACGAGGTCGCGGAGTTTGTCCACGAGTTCGAGACCGCCTTTGACCAGGTCCGGAAGGGCAAAGCCGATACACGTGCGGGCCTGGTTGCGATCTCCCTTGCCGCCAAGGATCACATCGCCAATCTCATCGCCGAGCCCGGCCGGCACGCCGCGGGTGGCATGCCGATCCTCACGGCGCTGCGTGAAAGCATTGCAGCGAATTGTGCTGCGCCGCTCACGCGGCTTCCCAAAGAGACCTCTTCTTGCGCTGAAGGAAACCATTCGGACGGCGTGAAGTCCTGGCGGGTACGTTTCCACCTTCCTGCCGACGCGCTTGCGCTGGGCACCAACCCTCTGCTGCTGCTCGACGAGCTGCGCACATTGGGAGAATGCTCCGTAAACGCGCTCGTCGACCAGGTGCCGCCGATCGAGGACATCGATCCAGAGGCGTCCTATCTCGGCTGGGATGTCGTGCTGACAACACGGCAGCCGCGCGAGGCGATCGAGG